>JBGVIB010000152.1:0-23907 GCA_045122835.1 Lachnospiraceae bacterium | reverse complement strand
AAGTTGATTCTACAAACGACATAATCCTCTTTAGATTATACACTCTTTCTCGGCATAGCGACAACCGTTATGTCTATTTCCTCATGTCTTTTTTTATCTTTTTCGGATAATATTCACTTTTCAATGTTCATTGTCAACTGTGTTGACCATACTCACTCGGGATTCCGAGAGATTATTATTTTCTTTTCAGGTACTTCAATAACATTCACATTCTTAGCGTTATAATCGCTCCTATCGTCTGCATACGGCTTAAAGAATACATAATATCCTTTATCCAAATATTCACCACGCAACTTAGAAGCATGAATAAAATATGAATTGCCATCCTCACCACGAATAAAACCAAATCCTTTATTGTGAAAATATTTAGTTACTCTGATGTCTAACCATTTTAATTGTTTGATTTTCCCCAAATCAGTTTCCTCCAATCAAAATAAGAGTGCTACAGAATGACTAACTTTCATTTTCTGTGTCACTCTTTGCATTTGATACATTATTTTCATTCTATATTATGCTGATATTACAATTGTCTGTTTATTATCTCTCAGAATAATACCAAATCCCCTATCAGGAACATGTTTAATTGCTCTTCCATATAGACCGTACAAATTAATCCTCCTCTTCATTTGCTAATTCTGCATCTTCTGGAATATGTCCAGTCTCTTTCAAAAACTCAAACTGTGTCTTAGTAAACAGCAGTTTCTTCAATCCCCATATTCCATTTTCGATGTTCTGCATCAGTCTTTTATTCATGCTTTCTCTCATTGACCAATTATCAGATATTCTGATTTTGGCAAATGGCGGTGGATTACCTTCTGTCTTATTGCAGACTGGCATATTATATTTACCATCATGCACTTTTACTTCTGGAATAAGTGAACATACTCCTGTTATTTGCACTCTCTCACCGTTTAGCATTGCTTTACGAATTTCATCTGAATACATCCGCAGAATCTCTTTAATCATTTGATGCTTGTAATAATGGTTTTCCTCACGATTACAAATTCTTGCAGCCATCGTGTTTTCATTTAATATTGAAAATCTTTTCATTCTTCTACTTCACTCCCTTCTATTTTGTCAATGAAATATGTCTTTTAAGAAGTGCAGAGGTTTACGCCTATAAAGGGTACTCTAGCACTCTCTGTGGCTCATATAGCCGTTTTAATGTTGTTAGTGTGAATTTGCTTGTCTGATATATTCAGGCACTAAAATAAGCCCACTATCAATCATATTTATATAACTGATAATGGACTTATTCATATGTCCAAATATTTAATAGTTCTACTCCCTTTTTGACACCATTTTTGACACCATTTTTACGGTGTACTACACCATATTACGATAAGTTACGATACTTTGTTAAAATATGTAATTTGCTAGAATGTGCTTAAATCAAGCATTTTCAAGGATTTAGGCTCATGGAACTACACCCTACCATAAATTCAATAAATTCCTGTTTATACTGTTCCATTTTGTTAAATCCTCCTTATTTTAAGCCACTTTTCTGGCATTTATCTCTTTGTTTTTTACTTACTTTTCCAATCTCTTTGGCATTATTGTCTGTAATATTCGCTCACACTGTTCCTTTCTTTTAGGAAGGCTTTGCAAACTGCATACGCTAATATATTCTTTGCCCGATTCAAAAAAAGCTCTGCTTCACTTACAGTTAATACTATTCCTTCTTTCTTTAGAAATCACTGTATCAATTCTGCTTTATCGCATTCCTTGTAAGTAAATCAGAGTCTATCACCTTCTCAAGCAAGTCTGCCCGATTCTTTTAGAAAGGATACACACCATATGTATATTTTATATTACCATAAATCTTTTGGTATTTCAATCGGTTTTCTAAAAGGGACTGTATTTGTCTCGCTAAAAAACTTAAAACAAAAAAGTGCTGATAATTTCAGCACCTTCGAGTAGTAGCGAGAGGGGGATTCGAACCCTCGACACCACGGGTATGAACCGTGTGCTCTAGCCAACTGAGCTATCTCGCCATATTATATTGATATGCATTTCTGCAATGGGACCTACAGGGCTCGAACCTGTGACCCTCTGCTTGTAAGGCAGATGCTCTCCCAGCTGAGCTAAGATCCCATTTCGCTTGTCCAGTGCTTTGTTGCTCACCGAACTTACTTGCTTAGTATAGCGCAGAAAATTTCATTTGTCAACACCTTTTTTTCAAATTTTTTATTTTTTTTGAATTTTTTTATTTTTTTGTACTACTTAGGCTGTTTTCATTGCACCTTTACGCCCTGTAGCACCACCTGTAAGGTTCGTCTTCCCATATATTCATTTACCGATGGATAATAGATAGCCATAATGCGAACTGGATTTTTCCGTCCATTTAACATATTATTTACAGCCGGCTCCCCATACTTCTCTGCTATCAGCTCAAGAAGACTGTCTGCATCCTTAAAATACATAGCTTCCATTCGTACTCCACTTTCCTTTTCAAGGGTAAGCTTCAACATATTTTTTTCCTTGCCAATTCTTCTAGCCTGAACAATAGCCATATTTTTATCTGCAAACACCGGTTTTTCATTGCCTTTTCCAAAGGGTTCTAACAAAGATAATTCATTTACCAGATTTTCTGATACATACTCTAATGGTAAATCAATATCAATGCCAACCTTCTCTACCATATCCTCCTCCGTCATGTTGGTATTCTGATTAATTGCTTTGCGGAATGGCTCTAAGTTCTCTGGTGGCAATGACAAGCCTGCTGCCAATGGATGCCCCCCGAATTTCGAAAAGAGTTCCTGACATTTACACATTTCCTCAAACATGGAAAAACCATCAATAGAACGACCAGAACCCTTCAGTCCATCCTCCGCATTGGTAATCACAAACACCGGCTTATAATACCGTTCTCTGATTCGTCCTGCAACAATTCCCGCAATACTCTCATGACAATCCGGCAGATAGACAACCAGCACTTTGTCTTTGCCAAGCTCCGTTTCCTCCACCTGGCGTATGGCTTCCTCTACACCTTCCTGTGTCAACTCCTTTCTTTCTTCATTTAAAACAGCTAACTCTGTGGCAATGGTGACAGCTTTGGCATAATCGCTACACTGAAACAATTCCAGACAACGTTTTGCAGTATCCAAACGGCCACTGGCATTCATACATGGACCAATTACAAAACCAATATGATAGCTGTTTATTTCCTGTGGATTCAGCTCTTTTACTTCTATCAATGCTTTCAATCCTATATTTCCGGTATGTCCAATCCGCTTCAGTCCTTCTTTTACCAGAATACGATTTTCTCCCTGGAGCTCCATTACATCACCAATGGTAGCAATGGCAGCAAATTCAACCAGTTCTTCCACCTCAACAGCTGAGATTCCCATCTCCTCATATAATACCTGCACAAATTTCCAGGCAACTGCTGCTCCACATAATTCCTTAAATGGATACGAACAATCCACCTGTTTGCTGTCCACAACTGCATCTGCAGGGGGTATTACATACTGCTTTTCTCCATCCTCTGACAACTGATAAGGCACTTCATGGTGATCCGTCACTACAATCGTTAACCCTAATTCCTTTCCATATGCAATCTGGGATGAGGCTGCAATCCCATTATCGCAGGTAATCACTGTATCAATTCCTGCATCATAAGCATCCTTTAACAGTTCTTCATTTAACCCATACCCATCTCTCATACGGTGTGGTATCTCATAATCTACATCAGCACCACATCGCTTTAAGCCAGAGAACAAAATAAAAGTGGAGCATATACCATCAATATCATAATCACCAATTACTCTGATTTTCTTTCCTTCTTTGATTTTAGACATCATAATAGATACTGCTTTTTCCATGTCCTTCATGGTTCTTGGATTATGCAAATCTTTCATAGTTCCATGGAGATACTGCTTTATATTCTCATCCCCAATCACTTCTCTATTACGCATAATCCGCGCTAAAAATGGACTGATGTGAAATTGCTTACTAATTGCTTCAAAGTCAGCACCCTTGCGAATGATTACCCATTTTTCTGATGATACGTTTCCCATATGTTTCTCCTTTCTTAATCCTACTTAATTGTTATACATCCGTAAATGGTTGAAGTACTTCTGACTATTCACTGCCTTGCCAGTTCCTACCCGATGACAGGCACAGAAGCATCCTAAGCAGACAATTACGAGATGTCCCTAGTGGAGGTGAAATCCACTACTTAGAGCGACTTAGGCTCGAAGGCTTTCCTGAGAGTCTTAGTCGCTCTTAGTAGTTAGTTCACCGGAACGTTATCTCGGTCTGTGTGGATGCTTCTGTGCCTGTCACCGGCGTACGGGTAGCCACAAGTTCCTACGCCAAAAAGCAATCGAGACCACCCACACTAATTCGTCACCCACCACGTGGACTATGAACAATATGAGCAGTCTCAGTCATCTACCTATTTAATTATAATTCGCAAAAAAGAGCTTCTTACTTCGATTTCTTCTGAATCTTAGTTTTCATAAGATAATAAAGCGTACCTGTAATACATACAGAAGAATATGCACCACATACAATACCAACCATAAGTGGCAATGCGAAGGAACGAATAGATGAAACACCTAAAATAAACAACATTGCAACCATTACAAATGTAGTTAATGATGTATAAATACTTCTAGACAATGTCTGTGTGATACTTCTGTTTACTACTTCTGCCAAATCAGTCTTTTTATTTGCTTCCGCTAAATTCTCACGGATACGGTCGAAGATAACGATTGTTGCATTGATAGAGTAACCTACAATTGTTAAAATACATGCAATAAAATCACTGCCTACTGTCAATCTTGCCACAGCATAAAATGCAACTACTACAAGCACATCATGTAACAATGCGATAACCGCACTGCTTGCAAAACGAATATCCTTAAAGCGGAACCAGATATAAATCAACATAAAGATTGCTGCAACGATTACTGCAACTACCGCATCTCTCTGCATTTCAGAACTGATTGTTGAGCTGATTGACTCATAAGTAATGGTAGTTTCATCAATACCAAACTTGTCTACCAATGCCTTGCTAAGAGCATCTCTCTCCTCTAATGTAAGAGTTTTGGTTTTCATTACAATCTGATTTGTTCCTTCAACAGTGGAAGACATTACATTTGTTTCACCCGTTGCCTCTGCTACAACTGGGTTTACCTTAGCTTCAATATCAGCAATGGTCATTTCCTCTTTGAATTCTGCTGTAGTGGAAGTACCACCCTTGAAATCAAGACCTAATGCAAACGCACCCTTGCCGGAAGCCTGGTTAAATACCATAAATCCAATACCGATACAAATGATAAGACCGGAAATAGCAAGGAAAATATGTTTTTTAGAAAGAAAATCAATCGTCTTTCTTTCTTTATTCACACCGTACCACTTCAAATCTTTTAAGCCCAAGCCATAGAATGCACGAAGAATGAACTTTGTGATTACTAACGCTGTAAACATGGATAATACAATACCGAGTGCCAATGTCTGTGCAAATCCCTGCACACTACCAGTTCCCATAAATGCAAGCACTGCTGCTGCAATTAAAGTTGTAATATTACCATCCACAATTGCAGATAACGCTTTTTCAAAACCAGTAGAAATTGCTGTAAATACTGGTCTTCCTGCTGTCACTTCCTCACGGATACGTGCAAATATGATAACATTCGCATCCACTGCCATACCAATGGAAAGAATAATACCAGCAATACCGGATAATGTTAATGTCAAATCAAAGTATGCCAATGCCACAAGGATTAAGCTTGTGTAAATAGCTAATGATAAGGAAGCTACAAAGCCTGGCATTCTGTAAAGTATACACATAAGAATCATGATAATAACAAGACCAATTGCTGCAGCAAGTAAGCTGGTACGGATTGCATCCTGTCCTAACTGGGCTCCTACTACCTTAGACTCTAATTCTTCTAACTCAACTTTAAGACCACCGATACGGATAACAGCAGCAAGGTTTTCTGCGTCTTCATAGGATTCCATACCTGTAATAGAAGCAATACCATTAGAAATTACTGCCTGTACAGTTGGATTACTAATTACTTCACCATCATATACGATTGGAAGGCTCTGTCCCATGTACTCTTCTGTGATTTCTGCAAACTTGCTGGTTGCTTCATCTGTCATATATAATTCTACTACATATTCAGTTGCACCGGTTTCTCCCTGTCCGGTAGCTGCCTGTGCATCCTTAATATCGGTACCAGATAATAATACTTCGCCATCAGAATTCTGAATACTTAATGCACCTGGCTTACCTAACTCTTCCAGTATAGCACTAGCATCACTAACACCTGGAATTTCAACAGTAATACGGTTATCTCCCTGACGATATACCTGTGCTTCTGTGCTGTATTCATTTACACGTTTCTGTAGCTTATATACAGTATCATTCATATCTGATGAATCCGGAGCTTCATCACCTTTCGCCTGATAAGTGATGCTGACACCACCTGCCAAATCAAGACCTAACTTGATAGAACCAGCAGAACCAAATGCTGTACTTCCCCATCCAACTACTGCCGTAAAGATTAAAAATGCTCCGACAAGAATGGTAACCAGTAAAACAAGCACGCTGTTCTTTTTACTCATTTCCTTCATATTTTAATATGTCCTTTCTTCTGGGAGTAAATCCCGTATTTTATGCTTCCAGATCCATTTCTGCAGCCTTTAACATAATTGCACATTCCACTCTTTTTCTCTGCAATTCACAACCGATATCATATACATCATGAATTGTCCCTTTATAGTTATAAGAGTTTGCTGCACAGCCTCCACTGCAATAGAATTTAGAAAAGCAGTTTTTACATTTTTCCTTTGAATACACATTACAGCTCTTGAAATTATCACAAATTGCTGTGTTTTTGATTCCTTCGTCCACATTTCCCAATAAAAATTCTTCCATACCTACAAACTGGTGACATGGATAAAAATCTCCCCACGGTGTAACCGCAAGGTATTCTGTACCAGAACCACAGCCTGATACACGTTTTGCCACACAAGGACCTCCCTGCAAATCAATCATGAAATGGAAGAAATTAAAGTCCTTTCCTTCCTTCTTTTTCTCTAACATTGCCTTTGCAAGCTTGTCATATTCCTGACAAACAGCAGGAATATCTTCCTCACGAATGGCGTATGGCTCCTCTAACGGTGCCACAACCGGTTCTACTGAGATCTGCTTAAAGCCTAAATCCGCTAAATGCATTACATCATCAGCAAAATCTAAATTATATCTTGTAAAGGTACCTCTTACATAATAGTCCGTCTGATTTCTGGAATCTGCTAACTTCTGATATTTTGGTACCACAAGCTCATAACTGCCGGCTCCTGTGCGGAACGGGCGCATCTTGTCATGCACTTCTTTTCGTCCATCAATGCTTAATACCACATTTGCCATTTCCTTGTTGACAAATTCCTGTACCTCGTCATTTAAAAGAACACCATTGGTGGTCAATGTGAAACGGAATTTTTTATTATGTAATACTTCCTGTTCACGACCATAGGCAACTAAATCCTTTACCACCTGCCAATTCATCAATGGTTCTCCGCCAAAGAAGTCCACTTCCAAATTCTTTCTGCTACCGGAATTTGCAATCAAAAAGTCTAATGCCTTCTTACCAACTTCAAAGGACATTAATGCACGGCGTCCATGGTACTCGCCTTCCTCAGCAAAGCAATACTGACATGCCAAATTACAATCATGTGCAATGTGAAGACACAGTGCCTTCACTACAGTCTCTCTATTTTTAAGACTTCCGATATATGGCTCATAAATATCCTCTGAAAAAAGTTGTCCAGCCTCCATCAACTCCTGAACCTCTGATATGGCCTCCTCTAATTCTTCCTTTGGATATGTGCTTTCTAACTCTGTAACTACCTGCTGTCTGATATCTTCTGTAATGTTATTCTCTGATAACTCTTTATTCTTAAGTGAAGCAATTACATCATACACTAAATCATCTACTACATGGACTGCACCGCTGTTTACATCTAACACGATGTCATATCCATTGTTCTTATACTGATGTACCACTCTGGTTCCCCTTTCACTTCCATTGGTTTTCCTGTTATAACAGTCTGTGCCGTTACTCCTCGCTAAATAAGCAGCGACCATGCAGCCGCTGCCTACCTTGCCTTATTTCCGGCTTATATTATTTGTTTTCACAGCTCTGGTTACCTACTGTGCAGGATGTCTTACATGCTGACTGGCATGATGTCTGGCACTCGCCACATCCGCCTGTCTTCATGCTACCCTTTAAGTCACGTGTAGTTAAAGTCTTAATATGTTTCATGTCATTTACCTCCTTATTGCAGATTTCATTAAACGCTATGATATTATAGCACATTGTCGTAAAAAGGGGAAGTCTTTTTCTTTATATACATGGCAATTACAACATTTTATTGTGACTTAGGAGACCATCCCCCCCAACATTCCACTTCCGGCACATAACAATACCACCCAGACCATATGATTTACCTGTATTTCTCCTCCCTGCCCTGTAACAAGAGACACAATAAGTAAGATAACAAAATATGCCACACCTACCACCAGCCCCCACAAAAATCTCTTTTTCTTTGTTAATTTGCCAACTAAAAATCCTCCAAGAAAACAGGATGCAATATATGTTATCGTAATGCCTCCTGATAAAAATCCTTCTGTTGCATGCATTTTCCAGAGTATGGCTGTCAGCACACCCAAAATAACAACTGTAATTATGTACGCTGCAACCAGACCTTTCACTACATGAACAATACAACTATTTTTTGCTTCTGACTCCATGACAAGATTCCTTTCCGAATTATTTTAATTTCTTATTTTACACAATTTTAATAAAATATATTCCCGTTGCACAGGAAACATTCTTGACAAATCACCCGAAAAAAGGTATATTTTTGATTAACTTAATTTTTTTAGGATTTATTTTATAAAGGAGAGGATATTTTGGAATCTGGCGACGCCATACAACTTATTTTGTTACTTGTTTTATTGTTTTTATCTGCATTTTTCTCATCAGCAGAGACTTCTTTGACTACGGTGAATCACATCCGTATAAAAACCAGGGCTGATGAAGGGGATAAACGAGCAAAACGTGTACTGCTTATCACAGAGGACTCTGGTAAGATGTTAAGTGCCATTCTGATTGGTAACAACATTGTAAATATTACCGCTTCTTCTGTTGCTACCTTGCTGGCGGCCAAGCTGTTCGGAAATGCTGGAGTTACAATTGCAACTGCTGTTCTGACTGTTTTAATTTTAATTTTTGGCGAAATCACACCGAAGACAATGGCAACCATTTATTCGGAAAAGCTTTCTTTGATTTACAGCGGGCCAATTTATGCCTTAATGAAAATTCTTACACCAGTTATTTTTATTATTAATAAATTGTCTACCGGCTTTTTGTTGTTGCTACATGTAGATCCTTCAAAGAAAAGTACGACTATGACAGAAACAGAACTTCGTACGATTGTAGATGCCAGCCATGATGATGGTGTTATCGAAAGTACAGAACGTGAAATGATTAATAACGTGTTCGACTTCGGTGACTCCCTTGCAAAGGATGTTATGGTTCCACGTATCGACATGACATTTGCTCATGTAGATTCTACAAGAGAGGAACTGATTGCACTGTTCCGCGAAAACAAATTTACCCGCATTCCTATATATGAGGATACAACAGACAATGTAATTGGTATCTTAAATATGAAGGATTTATTGCTGTGTGATAGAGATGATGATTTCCACATTCGCGACATTCTCCGGGAGGCATTTTTTACTTATGAATTTAAAAATACCAGCGAATTGATGATTGAAATGCGAAAAAATGCTATCAATATTGCTATTGTACTGGATGAATACGGTACTACTGCCGGTCTGATTACCTTAGAAGACCTTCTTGAAGAAATCGTTGGTGATATTCGTGATGAATATGATGATGACGAGGAGGACATGCTCCAGCAGATTAATAGCCGCGAATATTTAGCAGAAGGTTCTATGAAAATTGATGACATCAACACTGCCCTTGATTTGGAATTAGAATCTGATGATTATGATTCTATTGGTGGATTTATCATTGAACATTTAGACCATCTTCCGGAAGCAAAGGAAAGCATTACCCTTGATAATGGTATTACTTTTGAAGTGGAATCTGTTGAGAAAAACAGAATAGACAAAGTTCATATATATTTCCCCGAGACTGTTTCTTCTGATGTCGAAACGGAACCGGCTGTTTAATTAAAAAGTAAAAGCAGGCCTGTCATACAGACCTGCTTTTTTATATCCCCGGAAATTATGACCGTTTAGTATATATACTTATCATTTTATTCGGCTATGTTCTATCAGTTTACCACTCTTAGAAAAGTAGCGTATTATGCTGATTCACTCCCAATTCATCGGCTACTTTCTGAATTTGCTTCCATACCTGCATACATTCTTCTCCAAAGTTATTGCGATTTCTCCTTTCATATTCTTGAGAAATTTTCCACATAATTTCATTTTTCTCTGCATCTTCAAAAAATTTATGATGATGCTTTATGTTGCCAAAACGGATTTCCTCTATTCGATATTGCTGTAAAATGGTCTGTCTGGATAAATGGCCATGAAAATCGGCACCATTGATTAAATAGAAAAACTTTTCTTGAAACCTGTGATGGGTTTCGAAAAAGGAATCTAATATTTTCTGGTTGTTTTCTAGAACAACAACAACCAAGTCTGCTTCCTGCAAAAAATAATTAAGATTGGAATCATGAAGCCTTCCCACATCCCAGAATACCTGCTGGAACTGATAAGAAAGCATGTCAAATATCTTTTTACAATAAGGAGTCAGGGATTGGTATGTCTCATCGCTTCCACTCTCTATATGATGTGGTATGCGAAAGCAATTTCGCCCTGTTCTGATAACATTTTCTTTTAAGAAACGTACAGGACACCATCCATCCTCTCTATATGCATCCACTATCCTGCTCAAATCTTTTGACCTACGATAATAAGCCACACCTGATTCTGCAACTAGAATATCAGATACCTTCTCCTTTTGTATCACTTCCCATTCAGGAGCCTCCACCAATATGGACGATTCTCCCACTAACGCACTAATCCCGGCAATTGCCTTTGCTACACATTCACTGCCATACTCCATATAATATGGCTGCCAGAATACAATTTTCAATTTTCATTCTCCTCTCTATGAATTTGGTTTGGAAATTTTAAGAATACAGATGAATTCTGCTTAATAGAAATTGTGAAAATAGAATAAAATTACTTTTCTTCTGTAGAATCTTCTTGTTCATTTCCGCCTAACAGCTTTGCCACCAGTGCCATGGCATATAGAACAACCGGTACAACCACTGTCATATATATGGATGCAGTGAGAAGATTCCTTGCGTTCTCACTATCTAACAAGGATAATACAAAGGTAGCAACATAAAGTCCGATTAATGCGACGCATAATATAGCCGCAACCACTTTTTTTACTCGCTTCATTACTTTGCTCCTTTCTTTGGTATCCCTATACCTCATAGTATAAATGGAACCTGGTAAAAATGCAACCTTTTTTGCATCTCTTTTTATATATTAAGTTTTTTTACTGTAAGCGAGTTTTTCAAAGGAAAGCCTGCCAGCTTACGCCGGCAGGCTTTAAAAGGGGAGGATAAGTATTCTGAACAGTTGCACTGCTCCTTAATATAATAACCATTCCTTTATTATTTATTCATATTTCATATTATTTTTCATATAATAGCATAAGTTCTTCCTTCTTGTGGGGTATCTTTATGTCGTATAAAATCACTCTTGATGCTGGTCACGGCGGATATGACTGGGGTTCTGTCTATGGTGGACGGAAAGAAAAGGATGATAATCTAAAACTTGTCCTTGCCCTTGGAGAAAAATTAAAAGAAAAGGGATTTGATGTGCATTATACCCGAACTGTTGATGTTTACCATACACCTTATGAAAAAGCATCCCTTGCCAACACTGCTGATTCTAATCTTTTTTTATCCTTTCATCGCAATACAATGCCCATCCCCGGCTCCGCTCGGGGAGTTTTAGCACTGGTGTATGAGGATAGTGACATTCGAAACAAGGTTGCTACAGCTCTGCTGAATGCGTTATGCAATCAGGGTTTTTTTAACCTGGGAATTGAGGAACACCCCCATCTCATTTTACTACGAAAGACAAAAATGCCTGCTGTATTGATAGAACTTGGGTTCCTAAACCACAAGGATGACAATACGCTGCTGGATCAATATTTTCAGCCTATCATTGATTCATTAGCTAATACATTGTCCGATTTACTTCTGCCAGATAATAAAAACGAATTTCCACAATATCACATTAATCTGGGTGTATATGAGAACCGCATATATGCTGAACGCTTTTTAAGCCAGCTTCTTGCTCAGGGATTTCCAGCATATATCCACTATGACGGCACTTATTACCGCGTACAAATTGGTACTTACAACACATTAAAAGAAGCAGTTGAAATAGAAAAACACCTTCGCAACGCCGGTTATTCCACCTATATATTAAAATAACCGGGTGTCTCCACCCGGTTACTTTTATTCTTCTGTTTGTTTTGGCATTTCCTGCTTTTCTAACTTTTCTGTATTTTCCTTCTTAGCTGGTTTTGATTCTAGTGCCGAAACAATTTCCTCTGCATCCTCCTCATCACTGTCTTTCATAATTGCAATTGTGACGATTAAGATACACAGCCCAATCAAAGCTCCTGCAATCAACAGGAAGATAAGGTTGGACATGCCATTCTTCTTTCCTGTTGCATCTCCTCCAGTTGTAGCATCTCCGTCCGTAGTTGTGTGTCCATTTATGATAGCATCACCATTTGTAGTAACATCTCCACTTGTGGTGCTTGGTATCTGGTATGCCATTGCATATAAAGAGAAGCGGTCTGTCAAGAAGGTAAGCCTCATTGGATTGGTATCTTCATCTGACAGAATATCAATCTTCGCCTCATGATTACGCAATGCATTATAGGACGGCATTCCTAAATTCTCCTTCGGTACAGACATTGTGACTGCCACCGGAATCTCTGTTTCCTCTACTTTCCGGGTTGTTTCCTTTGTAACATTTTCCCTAAATAGTGTCAAATCAAAATACTGGATAATATTTAATCCAGAAAGTGCGGAATACTGCTCCATTAAATCAAGCTCCAAGGAATCCGGATTTGCAAATTCCACCTGCAGTCTCATTTCAATCTCATCTGTGTTCAGAACGTCTTCCGGCTCTAAACTTAAGCCTGCACATCCCACATCCGCATCCGTCATCTCAAATTGTGGAATTGCAGAATCCACTACATAACTAATATTACTTAAGTTGCCAATCAGCCCATCTAAGGTATCTAAGGATTCCTGGCTTACCTTGGAAAGTTCCACCGTATTCATGCCATGCAGGATTTCTAATGCTTCTGCAATTTTTTCACGGTTAGTATCACTACTTCCTTCCCCACCGTCTGTGTTAACATCCACATCTGCCTTAATCTCAGCTACCAGCTGTTCAAATCCTTCCGGACTTTCATCTCTGAAATCGTTTTCACTTCCATCGCCTTCACTGGCACTTCCATTCGGGTTCTTGCTATTAGCATCATCTTCTCCCTTGGAGTCCTTTCCGTTTGAACTGCCATCACCTGTTCCATTGTTGCCTTTATCGTTATTATTCTTATTATCGCTGTTATTATCAGAGGATTTATCATCTTCTGACTTAACACCCTTAACTACAACTGTAGTCTTTAATTTTTCATAGGCAACTGTGATTTCGTTCTCTCCAACCTTTTTAACTGTCTTTGGACTAATTGTAAATTCAGTAATCTGTTCAGAACTGCCATCGCCATAAACACCCATAACTACAATTTTGTCTGTTGGAATCTCTTTTCCAACTGCAAGATCGCTACCCACATAAACAGCAGTTATCGTAGTTAATGTTTCTGCATCGGCTTCACCTGCACCGTCGCCTTCTCCGTCTCCGTCTCCGTTGCCTCCGTTTCCTGCTGCTGTTCCATCTTCGTTTAAACCAAAGACATTCAGCGTAGTTGTCTGATCCTGATATTTTACAGTAATTGTATTATTACCGGTCTGTGCAATCGCTGCAGGTTCCATAGTAAAGTCTGTCACCTGCTCAGTGGTTCCATCACTATAGATTGCTGTTACCTGAACTAATGATTTGTCAACCTCTGCGCCCTTTGGCAATGCCTCTCCTCTATAAGAAGCATGTAATGCCTTTAAGCTGTGATCCACTGCATTTACAACTACTTCAGCAGTTTTTTCCTGATAAGTAATTGTAATACGATTTTCACCGGTTACTAATGTATCTGGTGTAAATGTAAATCCAGTTACTTCTTTAGTATTACCATCGCTGTAGATACCATTTACACGGAAATCAGATTCCTGTAGTTTGGTACCAGCTGAATTGCTGCTTCCTCTATAGGAAGCCAAAATAGAATTGAGCACTGCATTGTCGGCAATACCATCTCCATCTAAGTCAGGTCCAAATGAACCCGTTCCACCTGCACCATTCTGGTCATTTTCGGCATTTGGGTCTATCCATTTTGCATATAAGGTAATATTAGAATTAACATATCCGGTCGTATCTAATGGTGTATCATAGGTATCCGATGTATACCATCCATCAAATTTATATCCTTCCTTAGTCGGTGTCGGTATATTCAATGTACTATAGAAGGTTCCCCACTTCAAATTAGTGATAGAAGCAACATGTTCACCGCCCATACTGTTAAAGATAATATTGTATCTGGTTAATCTTCCTAATGGAATGGTAAATACGCACTCCATTGTTCCTACACGTACTGTAACTTCCGTATCTCCATCTTCCATGATACGTGGAGCATATGTAAACTCTGTTACTTGACGCATAACACCATCACTGAATCGTACCAGTACTAAAATATCACTTTTAGGAATGGTATCTCCCTGATACAAAGGCACATCACCTACATAGTTTGCATCAATGTCGTTGGCATGAACAGAATTTTCTTCCCACTTAGCATATACAGTGGTATCTCTTAAAATAATGGTTTCTTCTGTAAATTCTACCTGGAATTCTGTATCACGATACCAACCACAGAAAACATAACCTTTTCTGTATGGTTCTTCTGGCAAAGTAACTGTATCGCCTTTGATAATGCCAGTAATACTATCTACCACACTTCCACCGTTACTGTCAAAGGTTACACGATATGTAACATCCTTATTATCAAATACCTCCACTGAGAAGCTCGCCTTTAAATAAATGTTAGTATCGTCTCCCTGTATAGCAGCAAGGTTTGTCAGAGCTCGTCTAACATCAATATATATGTCATTATACTTCAGCCCTTCTTGTACCGTTGCCAGCTTATCACTGATATCCTTTAATGCTGGTGTATCAGAATTATCACCATATATCAGCTTATTCACTTTATCTGAACCAGTTACCTTTTCCAGAGAGGAATCACCTTTACCGCTTAGCAGTGCAACAATAGCATCTGATGTACTCAACTTTTTAGATAACATTGGTGCTACAAGTTCATCCACCTCATCTGTATTCAAATCATAGTCTTCAAGCTGTTTGCTTAATTCCTCATACTGTGTTGCAAATATACTATCTTCCGCATATGCAGCCTGTAAGCCCATTCGTACTTCACCAAGATCTGTATCCTGCAGAAGCTGTTCTAATTCCTCTGATTCTTTCATTAATGCAAGAAGAGTATCCGCCATATCTGTTGCTTCATTATAAAGACTCTTTGCACTTACTGCCGCCTGTCTGATTGCAGCATCTCTTTCCTGCACTAATCTTGTAAGTATCTCATCAGTACTAAAGTTTGTTACATAAGAATATGGTGCATTTTCGTCTTCCACCTCTGTAGCCAGCGGTTCTCCTTCACAAAGATTATCTTCCTTCATAGCAGGTAATAGGGCTTCTGACAATGTACCATTTGCAATCTTGTCCATAAGTGTATTCACCAACAAGTCCGCTTCAATCTGTCCTCTTGCTGTTTCCATCCACTTATCCACACAATCTGCCATAACCGCATCCACAGATTCTTCCACCACATTAGATGGTAATACGGTTCTTATTGCGATATCATTTGCTTCTAAAGCCTCCACATTATCCAGACATTTTTTATTATTTACTTCTATAAGTGCCTCTGTTAAATACTCTGCCACAAGCTGTTCAAGTTGTTCTTTGTAATTTTTCCGAACAGTTTCACTGCTAGCTTTCTTTATCTTATCATAATAGTCAATATATATTGTATTCAAATGTGTGATTACATAAGAATCAATATAATCACCTAATTCTTCTGTTTCGCACTGTAATACAGAAACATCATTATGACTGCCTGTCAGCAAATTAACAATTGCACTCTTCAGCATTGGTTCAAGCTCCTTGCTTTTATCAATAATAGAAGCCTCTACCATTCTGGTAGTACCATTAACTGGTAAATCAATTAACTGCGCCTTAATAAGAGTCTTTAATTCTTCCTCCAGATCCGCAACAGCAGTTGGGTTGTCAGTTTCATTCATAGTAAGCTGAATAGAACCATAATAAGAGGAACAAGCACCTTTCACATATTCGTTAACTGTTTTTAACTGGGTACTTGTCATTGGCTGACCTGTAATCTCAGTATATACATCCTGCAAATATGCCAACAATGCGGTGCAGATGGATGAATTCAGATTCTCCTCTACACTGGCAGCCGCCTGTAATGCCGCCAAATCAGAATCGGTATTATTAATATATTTCGTATTTTTTAAATCAATGGTAGCCAATTCCACTACAATATCTTCTAATTGTGCTGCAATCTTATCCTGCTCATTTGCCAGAATATCCCCATGCAGCTGCTGATCCTCTTCACAAGCAGCTTCAATTCTTGTTACTAACTTAGGCTGATTATCAGTACTGATTGTGATATATGTTTTTACATAATTATTTATCTCTGTTAAGAGATTTTCATGATTTACAAGTTCTATTTCCTCATATAAATTCTCTAATTCTGTTGCAAATGCTTCTCCTGCTGTATCTCCTACATATGCAGAATCCAACACAGTGACAAGCATCTCATCCAATAACTCTACATCACTATCAGAGTCAAGAATGCTTCTCAACTGCTTCTGAACCGCTTTTAATATAGAAGAATCAGAATAATTGGCATCAATAATGGTCTGAACATCTGCTGTTGGCATGTTTTCTATCAGGTATTCTTTTACCTTATCAGCAGCCTCTGTATCCAGGGTCTTCATCCCCAATTCAACCGCTATGCTGTTTAACTGTGATACACATTCATCTGCCACTGATTCCCTGATTACTGCCTTTTCGGTCTCTGAAACTGTATTCACAAAATCCTGCCTATTGACAATTGATTCCAGCTTCTGTGAAAATAACTCAGACTCGTTGCCCTTACCATACGCATCTTCTATGTCTGCAAGAAGCTGACTTTTTGCCATCTCCCGTAGTTCAGTAATTGGCTTACTCTTCCAATCAGTTACTAACTGGCTATAATCAGATAAGGAAAACGGTTTCTTAATTTCACCTGTAGATCCGTCTGCAATCTGTGCTAAAGCTGCCTCAACCGCTTCCGCCTGTGCAAACAGTGTCTGTGCACCTTCTGTATAGCTTCCCATGCTTGTTCCATCCTGGCCTAAAATATGCTGCAGTTTCTCTAACAAGTTGCCTGTATCATAATCTGCCAGTAATTCCTGGTACTCTGCTATCTCCTCAGCAGTTCCCATACTTATGGATGTCTTGTATGGATTGTCAGAAGCATAAAATACGGTAAATGTTGTAGAGGGCACGCTGGCTGCATATATTGAATCAATAATGTAGCCTCCTTCACCATTTTCCAATATTTTTACAGAATAATCACTAAAGTATGCTTTAACTAAAACATCATTCAAATTAATGTTAGACTGTCTCTCTACAGGAAGTCCATTGTACGTTGCTGTAATGTATTTTACATACTTATAATCATAACGTGGATATATAACCGTTGTCTGGCTGAAAACAGTATTGTCCTGAATCTGTTTTTCCACCAGCTTTGTTGAACCGTCTGCCATCGTAACATATTCCAGACAAAACCATCCTACAAAGCTTTGACCTTCTATATCTGTTATCTTAAATAAATCAGAAACTTCCGAAAATCTGGTGTATTTATCCACACCTCCCTGTGTAGCCAGACTCGCACCCTCAATCTGCGCATCTCCAGAAGAAGTTGCCAGATATGCCATTGCTTTTTTTGCAATTTCATCTGTTGTGGCTGAGTAAATATTAATCTTCTCCACCGTGGTTGTATAATATTCCGGATAAATATACATTGTATTATTTACTCTGGTTGCAGATAAAATACGTTGTCCCTTTTTTACCGGTTCTCCATCTTCATCCTTACCGTCTACCAGGTAATATATTCCCTCTAAAGCCTGTCCATCCTCTATGGTAAGCGCACCTCTAATTTCAGATAACAATCCTGAAAATGTTGTACCAGCATCCACCTTTGGAAAACATCCTTCCGATATGATACCTTCACCACGATCCTTTAAGTCATCTTTCTGTGCAGCAATTGCATGCTCCATGCTGTCATATAAATATATTGCATATGTTTTATCTGTTGCTGGTGCTTCAGAAGGTTCCACAATTTGCTGCTCTTTATAAGGTTCTGTCTCTCCTATGTAAACAGTAAAGGTATCTGAACTTTCTCCGGCGGTAGCTTCCATTACTATCTGCGTACCTGCTGACGGCAGATATGGAATTTTTGTTGTCTGATCAAAGAACAAAATACTGTTGGTGGATGCATCATAAACCGCTTTATCACTTGGATATTTTACTTTTAATTCGTAATCAGAAATTTCTTCTTCTAATACATCTCCTCCTGACCAATAAGCTGTTACTTTCAACTTGGACAAATCCAACTTAGCTTCATAAGCATCCAGATTAATCAAATTTGCTTTTTCAGTTACCCTTGCCACATAAAGCTGATTTTCATCATTTGCCAATACATCTACATCAGCCTTTACAAAACCATTATCCTTTTTGGTGTATACAGTATGTACATAGTGGTAATCCTCGCCATAACGCTTTCTGGATAGTTCAAATGAAAATTCATATTCTTCAGCTTCTGCTACTTTGATATCATCCGTTTTGATTACGAAATCTCCATCCTGCTCCTGAATACCTTCACCATATTTATTATCAATGGCTACAAATTCCGTCGATGATTCCTCATATGTAATAGAATAATCATCCTGTGTTATACCTTCCACATAATCTTCAGAGGTAGTTCCCTTCGATGTCTGAGGCTTTACCGCAAGGGAATCGCCATAATATTCTGCCTTTAAAGCAGAAATCTCATTGGTTATCCACTTTGCATAAAGTGTAACATCATTGGTAATTGTAAATTTATTCAGACACTTGGTAAGTAAATCCCTATCTACATACCATCCACCAAATGTTGCTCCATCTTTCTTTGGTATTAGTGTACTAATATTTACATAATCTCCCTGCAAGAGATAAATATTATTTACCGTAGAACCACCATTAGAATCAAAGGAAAGACACAATTCACTACTGGTGATTTCACTTGCCACACCAGGAACTGTTACTGTACAAGTCTTTCCACGATAATTCACAGTTACTGTGTTATTACCTAGTTTCGTTAGTTTCGCCGGACTCAAAGTAAAGTCAGCCACTGCAACTCTTTTATAATTCGGCTCACTCACACCTGTTCCTTTTAACGCTGCATCATATTCTGACTGGTTAAAGTATGCGTGGACAATCATTTTTCCTTTTGGAATCTCTTTGCCTACTGCCACCTTACCGCCTGTCCATGTAGCAATGATACCTACAACTGCATCCTCGTTTGGTTTCTCTGTTGCAGTACCCTCTTCGCCTCCATAATTCTTGTCTGACATACTAAATGACGTCTTGTATGTTGCAAACTTACTATCCACATCCGGTGCAGACTCCATACCTAACAGGAAATAATCATAAGTACGTCCATATGATGTTTCATTCCCAGAATCATCATATCCTTTTGCTTTATCATTATCATCACGATATGCATCTAAGTGATACCATTTTTCTCCAATCTGTACCACATTCCAGACTGGTGTTGAATCACCTTCCTTTGGTCCACGAATAATAGAACAATCAATGCCTAATTTTTTTAACAGCTTATACACCAGAGCTGCATATCCCGCAGAATTAGATTTACCATACTGCAATGCGTCGTAAGCAGAACAGGTAGCAATTGTCTTGCCATCAACCTGTGTTGTGTCACCCTTTTCCACATATAAAGCCACATAATCATGTACCGCCTTAATCTTCTGGTATGTTTCTTTTTCTTTGTTCCCTGAGGCACCAGATTCCTTTATATAATCCTGAATCATAGAATATAATTCACCGGTACTATTCTCACCACTACCAGCAAATAAGAGGCGCTCTACAGACTCGTCTACAGACTCTGTCTGTTCTGCACTCTCCACATATTGCACTGTGAAAGTAAGCTTATTCACCCCAGTAGCATTATTCACTACCTCGTCCACTACAACATCTTTCATCTTATTGTAGAGGTAAGGACCATCCGAAGTACTATCTGCCATATCTCTCTGAAAGGCTTTTTTCAATACCTCAGTCTTCATCTTTCCCGAAGACAAAATCGTTCTGTAATCACTGCCACTATAATGCACAATAAACTTTGTATCACCAGCTTTTAACCGGGTAGCTACCCAGGTCGTCATAACTGTGATATTGTTAGTCTCATATTCCGGTGTAATCTCTGTATCATCCTGAACCAGAACATCTTCCCGTTCCGCAGTAATATCTTCATACGTTGAATTTTCCACCGTAACCTGCTGTGCTGCCTCTGATACAATAGCTGGTGAAACACTTTCACAAACAATGATACCAGCCAAACATGCTGCCAGCCACTTTTTATAGTTTTTCTTCATAATAACACCTCATTCTCCCCAATTTTATAAGTCCTTTTCATATAGACAGACTTTTCCTCATTATGTAAAATTATATCTTATTTCATCGGCTTATTCAAGGGTTTTCGTAGATGTTATTCTATACAATTCCCTCAAACAAAACCTTTGAAACTAACTAAATTAATTCTGCTAATTCTTTGCATACTGTTTTATATCCACGAAACACAATACCATGCATTCCAATTGCCTGTGCCGTTTTCACGTTTTCTTCTACGTCATCAATAAATACACAATTTTCCGGAATTAAATTATACTTATCCACAAGTGTCCGGTAAATCAATTTATCCGGTTTTGTCTCTTTCACTTCATATGAAAACACACCACCTTCGCAGTAAGAAATGACTTTCAATTCTTCTTCCGTATCCTTACGCATTTTTTCCCCATAATTGGATAAATAATAAGTATGTATTCCCTGATTATTTAATGTGCGAATCCAGTTTTCCGCATAGGAGAAGGCCTTTATGCAGCCTTTAAAATCCTTATTCACTTCACGGATTTCCCTCTCACATTTTGGTGCCTTTTGTATCATACGATTTACAATTTCTTCATTAGTCAGAATACCTTTGTCGTACTCTGGCCAGACACCCGACTGAAACACTGCAAATCTTACCGCCTCCTCTATCACTTCTGGGTAACCAAATCCATGCACATATTCTTCCCAACAAAAATCCACAAGCACATTTCCAATATCAAAAATCACTGTATCTATCATAATTACCTCTCATTCTGCCACTTTAATGGCCTATTTATAAAAGAAAAACAGCACCTGCAATCAAGTGCTGTTTATATTATCGGCTTATTTGTTACGAATTATTATATCTTCTCTACCAGGTCCGTTAGAAACCATAGTAATTGGGAACCCAATCTGTTCTTCAATGTATTCCACATACTTACGGCAATTTTCCGGAAGCTCATCATAATTCTTAATTCCACGAATATCTGTCTTCCATCCTGGTAATACTTTGTATACTGGTTTTGCCTTCTCTAACTTTGCAGTAACAGGAAAATCTGTTGTTACCTCACCATCAATTTCATAGCCTACACATACCGGAATCTCGTCTAAGTAACCTAATACATCCAATACAGTAAATGCTACATCTGTTGTACCCTGCATACGACAGCCGTATTTAGAAGCAACACAGTCAAACCATCCCATACGTCTTGGGCGACCTGTTGTCGCACCATATTCACCGCCATCACCGCCGCGTCTTCTCAGTTCATCTGCTTCTTCACCAAAGATTTCACTGACAAATGCACCTGCTCCAACAGAACTTGAATATGCTTTACATACTGTGATTACTTTCTTTATTTCATACGGAGGAATACCTGCTCCAATTGCACCATATGCCGCCAATGTAGAAGATGAAGTAACCATAGGATAAATACCATGATCCGGATCCTTTAAGGTTCCTAACTGTCCCTCTAAAAGAATCTCTTTACCTTCTTTAATTGCGTTCCATAAATAAGTAGAAACATCACACACATAAGGTGCCACCATATCTCTATACTCTCTTAATGTTGCTAACAATTCTTCTTTGTCAATTAATGGTTTGTGATACAAATGTTCTAAAATTACATTTTTTGTCTCACATACTCTTTCTACTTTTTCTTTTAACAGCTCATCATCAAATAATTCGCTGACCTGAAAACCAATCTTTGCATATTTATCTGAATAAAATGGTGCGATACCGGACTTTGTAGAACCAAATGATTTGCCACCTAATCTTTCTTCCTCATACTGATCAAATAAAATATGATATGGCATTACAATCTGTGCTCTATCTGAAATTAATAACTTCGGTCTTGGCACGCCTTTTTCCACAAGTTCATTGACTTCCTTAAATAATACTGGCACATTTAATGCCACACCATTTCCGATAATGCTTGTTGTATGATCATAAAATACACCTGATGGCAGTGTATGTAATGCAAACTTACCATAATTATTTACAATAGTATGACCAGCATTTGCTCCACCCTGAAAACGAATGATGATATCCGCTTCCTTTGCAAGCATATCTGTAATCTTACCTTTTCCTTCATCGCCCCAATTGGCACCTACAACTGCTTTAACCATGGCTGTTCCTCCTGTTAATTCGCAACGTATTAATGCGTTCGTTTTTTGTTCGGGCGTAAACCCACGGAATATAGTATACACTATATTGGGGCAGATGTACAATACTATTTTTAAGAAATGTTATGTTTTTTTCCGCTGACTGGTAGTTAGGGTGGAAATTGGGGTTTGTGGGGGGTGTTGAATCATGGTCGCTACCCGGACGCCGGTGACAGGTGCAGAAGGTTCCACGCAGACCGAGCCAACGTTCCGGTGAACTAATCTCCTAAAGGCTAATAAATTAGCCTCGCCCGACTAAGACATTCGGGGTGTGGCCCTCATGCCTAAGTCTCCCTAAGGAGTGGATTTCACCTCCACTAAAAGCGGCTCGTGAATTGTCTGCTTAGGAGCCTTCTGCACCTGCCACCGGCTGTGTATCATAAGCGCAAGTTGCGTCGTCGCTTACCTCTAGCGTATTACAAATCAGGCATTATAGGCTGTGATGCACTAAATTGCAAAGGGATAACCACTAATTTGCCTAAGCACAATATTCGGCATTTAACCACTATAATGACGCCTTTCGTAGAAAAAACAGTGGCTAAATCACTGAGAATACTAATAAGCATGTGGCATTTTACTGGCTATATGAGAATATATTCTACCGGTTTCGATAAGGTAGTGAATTGGCGGAAGGGGGTCCCAGGGGCAACTCAGACTTGCGCTGTAGGAGAGCCGCTTGCTGGTATGGCATATTCCTAAGCAGACAATCACGAGCCGCTTTTAGTGGAGGTGAAATCCACTCCCTAGGGAGACTTAGGCATGAGGGCCACACCCCGAATGTCTTAGTCGTACTTGGGAGTTAGTTCACCGGAACGTTGGCTTCGGTC
>JBGVIB010000151.1:0-22544 GCA_045122835.1 Lachnospiraceae bacterium | reverse complement strand
TGAAATGAAAATACAAAATCACCTGATGCAGGTTCTTTTTCTTTATACTCCACGTGGTACTGATGGGGATAAATATCCTGAATCATATTTTTCCTCCTCATAAATCTCATAACATTTAGATGATTACAAAACGCCAATTTATGGACGCCATCCATTCATGTAGTCTAGCATACATAACGCCTGCCTGCAAGTTTTTCATTTTGTTCTCGCAATCTACCATGCTACGATTTTCGTAACTTTGTAATTTTTCATAACTATTCAACACCCTCATAAGTTACCAATACCACCATGAATTGCATGCTACCACTACGATTTCATACAGACTATACACTGCAACACAGTCCTGTTTATCAAATCCCTTTTCTTTGCATACACTAAATCAAGAGCAGTCTGTCTGTATCTGTCTTTATGGAGGTATCATGTATAACCAATCACTCTTTTTTCAAATTGTATCCAGCAATATTCCTGTTGCTGCAGCCCTTATAAATGGTAATTCCGCTCACGAACATTTAACTGGTGTTGTTCAGTTTTATTATGTTCCTTTCGGTGGAATGATTATTGCAACAGAACTTGCCGGTCTGCCTGCTGGCATGGTAAATGGTCCTGAATTTCTAGGCTTTCATATTCATGAAACTGGAGATTGTTCCGATGATTTCAACCACACCGGCAATCACTACAATCCTGACAATCTGCCTCATCCACATCATTTAGGAGATCTTCCTCCTATTTTAAATAACAATGGATATGCTTACTCTGTTGTATATAATTCTTACTTAAAGACCTCTGATGTATTAGGAAAATCAGTGATTATCCACAGTCAGAGGGATGATTTTACCACCCAGCCCTCCGGAGATTCCGGCACCAAAATAGGGTGTGGGCTGATTACTGCGGTGAGGTGCGCAGATTATAGAAATGAATTTCCAAACACGATCTAGGAAATTTCGAGCATTACACTCTATAATAAACCGTTGTAATTACCTAGTATATAAAAAATAGGAGTTCTTCGTATTATTTTACAAAGAACTCCTATGATTTTCGCCGGTAATCTCTGCATTTTTATGCAGACTGTCCCGGTTTTGAAATATTTAGGTTACCTGTTAAATTTTCTGCTCCCACGTTAAAAGAATTTCTTCACAGGATTCTACATCAATTTCCTCCATTGCATTTTTCAATTTTTCAAACAGTTGCTGCTGCTCTCCGGCATATTCATAATTCTCCATTTTTTCCATAACAGCATCCATTTTATCAAGATCCAGCTCCTCAAATGCCTCTCTTAGTTCTTCAAACAACTGTTTTAACTCGTCATTAGAAATTGCCATTCCTTCTTTTTTTGCTGTGGTTTCATTTTCCTGCTCAAAATATGGTGCTAATATCTTTTGATATGCTCCATATCGTTCTAACAGCTTTGGCGTACATTCATGAATTAACTCTACATTAATTTCATTACCAGCCTTTTCCATGCGTTCTGCTATATCAGCCAGTTCCAATGCTCCAATCTGTCTGGAGGCACTTTTTAAAGCATGCACTTCGATGGTATAAGCCTTCCAGTTCTCCACTTCTTCGTATGTTCTGATAAGATCCATTTTCTTTTGAATCACCTGGTAGTAATCCTTTAAGATAGTCCAGTATAACTTCTCTTCCCCTAGAAGACTGAGAGCATATGAAGTGTCCAATCCTTCAATATCAATACGAACACTTTCTTCTTTACTTTGCATTTCTTCAATCTGGTGACCTTTTCTTATCTTTTCCTTCGGAAGCCAATGCCTTATCTTGGACACAATAATTTTAAATTCAATAGGCTTTGCCACAAAGTCATTCATGCCCTCCCGCAAAAACATTTCCCTTGTTCCTGACACCGCATTAGCAGTAAGAGCAATAATTGGAACATCATTATAATTTTCATAAAAACGCCTGATAATATGGGTGGTTTCCACACCATCTATCTCCGGCATCATATGATCCATAAAGACAATATCATATTTCTTTTCCGATATTTTATCAATTGCTTCTTTTCCACTGGCAGCAGTATCAATTTTCATCTGTAACGGCTTTAACAAACCTTCTGCTACCTTTAGATTAATAGTATTGTCATCTACAATAAGGATTTCCGCTTCCGGAGCTGTAAAGTCTAAGGAGTCATTATCATCTTCTAACTCACTTCCATAGATGTCTTCCCGGTTGAAAATCTTCTCCAGTTCCAAGGAATACAATGGTTTCTTCACAACAATCAGATTCTTAAGCGGATAGGTAATTGTAGAATGAAAATCCACTAACAATACTCCTGTAATCTCCGGTGTGCGTTCTAACTTTTGCAAAATCTTTTCTGAACACAACTCCTGCTCCATAAATAAGTAGTTAGCCTCATTTCCAGTCAGCTCAAGAATGGCTTCTTCTGACATATCATTCCTATATGGAATTGCAAGGCGTTCTAAATCAGTTTCTAACTGCTTGCTCACATAAAAATTGTCGATGAAAACTACCACTTTTTTCTGTTCTTCCTTGGTATTTTCTGTTTTTGTTCTTTCTGTAATAATCTTTTGTGGCAAAACGCAACTAAACGTACTTCCCTGTCCGTATTCACTTTCCACCATAATATCTCCATCCATCAGCGTCAACAACTGTTTTGAAATGGAAAGTCCAAGACCAGTTCCTTCAATATTACGGTTTCTCTTACTGTCCACCTGCTGGAACGCACGAAACAGCTTGTCCACATCCTGCTTTTTAATACCGATTCCCGTATCCTTTACAGAAATTTTTAATTGAATTTCGTCCTCACACATACGTTCATAGGAAATTGTCAATTTTACCATTCCCTGATTGGTAAATTTCACTGCATTATTGGCAAGATTAATAATAATTTGCTTAATGCGTATACTATCTCCTAGCAACTCGTAAGGAATGTCAGGTGCAGCATCAATGATAAATTCCAGATTTTTATTTCCAATACGGGTAATGATAATATTGGCAACGTCCCTAATAATGGAAATTGGCTGATACTTTTCAATAATAATGTCCATCTTTCCGGATTCAATTTTAGAAAAGTCCAAAATATCATTAATAATGGAAAGTAATGTCTTCCCAGAAGATTTTATCTGCTCAATATTATCCCGTTGCTCCTTGGACAATTCTCCTCGTAATGCAATTTCAGCCATGCCAATAATGGCATTCATCGGCGTACGAATTTCATGGCTCATATTTGCAAGGAAATTGGATTTTGCTACATTTGCCACTTCTGCTTCGTTCTTTAGTTCTAACACCTGTTCCATCTGTTCTTTCATTTTCCGGTTGGCTTCAATCAGTTCATTTTTTACTTCAAACCTACCAATCGCGTTGGAAATCTGGCGAAATACATAAGTAAAAATTTCCAAATCACTTTCTGTTAAAATACTCCTGCTACTTGAAGATGACCAGTTATCCTTTATCTCAATATAAAGAATACAAACACTGATTAACCGTTCTTCTTCAAATAATGGAACCGCTATAAAAGAAAATATCTGTTCTTCATCAAAACAGGATATAATCTTATTATATTCCTCATGGCTCATTCCATCTTTTGATACCACAAATCCTGCTGTTTTTTTCTTAAAATACTCAACAATAAAGTCCACAGTTTCCTCAGAAATCTCATATTCCAAATCACTGTACAACACTCTGTTTTCATTATTTACAAGGCGAATCAGTAATACTTTGTCTATAAAAAACACATTTTTAAATACAGGAATCATGTTGGCAACTTCTTCTTTTACAGTTCTAGACATATTGTGAGTAAATTTTTGCAGAACATTAAAGAAACCGATTGTTTTTTTCATTTCCTTTTTTTCTCTTTCATCAGCCTTTCTTTTTATCAGCTCTGAAATATCATCTAAGGAAATTTCCCGCAATGTCATATCTGGAAATTCTATACTTTTTTCCTTTATCGGTTCTCCCAATAATGCACAAATTTTCTGTAAACGATAATGGTATTGATTATTCTCACAATACTGTCTAAATTCTGATAAAGTCTTTTCTGCCTCTTCTTGCCTGTCCATTTCCATTAACAACTGATAACAATCAAAAGCAAATTCGGGATAATTAAAAAACAGACCACCGGTAGAACGTTTCATGTAGAACTCTGCTCTTCGAAAGCACAACCTTGCAGCCTCATAATTGTTGTCATGTTTTTTCATTAACCCACTTACAAAATAAACCAGAAACAGACTGTCATCTTCTAAGTACGATTCCTCTTCATTCTTTTTTCCCACCACATGTGAAAGGAACTGCTTTGCTTTGTTTAAATACAAACGGGCATGATACATACTTCCCTGTCTGAAGCCAGACAAAGCAATTAGTCCAAACAGCTTTGCTACATTGCATGTCTTCATCGTACTTCGCTTCAACATGCTTAAAATATTATCTGCCTCTAGCAAATAGCTGTCTGCATCCTTGTAATCCCCTGCAAGCATGGCATTAATTCCAAGGTTGTAGAGCGTCTCTACAATTTCATCTGGCAACTGGTATTTATAATAAAGCACCAAAGCTTTATTATAGTAACCGTTTGCTTCTTTATAACGTTCCAGTCCACAATTACTATACCCTGCTCCGTTATAAATACCTGCTTCTTCTACTTCATCTCCGCTCTGCTTCACTACTTCTAACATCTTCTTGTAGAAATAAATGCACACATTAAAATACCCGTGAACAGAAGCAATCATAACATTTTTTCGATAAGCATTTACCATAAACTGCTCATTCTGTAATTCCCTACCCAGGGCAATACCCTTATTAAAGTCTGTCAGTCGTTCTTCAATGCCCTCAATTGTACTAAAATCCTGGGCATCATTATTAAAACTATAAGCATAAATATGTGCCAGCTGATTTAAATAATTGTATTCATAGCATTTTCGCACAAGATCCCTGGAAATTTTCGTATCTGTTTCAGTCATCCAAATAGGGTTCCATCCGGAATACATTTCCATATTCTCCAGCAATTCTGTCTTAAACAATAATTTTTCATCTTTCAGTTCTATTGCTGCTTTTTTGCATACCGCTATTCCTGTATTTAACTGTGCTTTGTTTCCATTATGTAAGTATACACGGGTTTTTAATAATTCAATTTCCAGTTTTGCTTTCTTCTTATCTTCTGCGATTACAGCTTGAATTTTTTCCATCCGGTCACATAGATACAATGCATCCGCAAATTCTTCTTGTACCAGTTTTACCCAGAAATATATATATATAAGGTCCAACTCCCGCTTAGGTGCTAACGGCATTCTCTCTTTTTCCATTTGATCAAAAAACATTTTTAAATAATATTCTGCCTGCTCACATTCCAAAGTGTGAAACATATTTTTTAATGTTTCTATACATGCTAAAATATTTTTTTCTTTCTGTTCACCACTGGTGTTGACATAATTTTCCTGTTCTTCTTCAAATATCCAGTTGCAAACCATGTCATCTTCTTCACATGTGCGAATTAATTTTTTTAATTGTTTTGCCGCAAAAGACAGAACCTCTCCCTCTTCATTCATAACAGCAATGACTTTTATATGACTGTAATCCGGGTTCTTTGCAATTTCTTCTAATATCCAAAGTGCTGATGCACCTGCCAGATTGACCTCATCTAATATAAGACAAAATGGCTTCTCCTTTGCAATTTGAGACACCATATTCAATACTGTCTTCTGAAATTTCTTTTTTTCATATAAATATTCTCTTCGAAGCAACTCTTCCTGTCTTTGACAGGTACCCGTAAGAAAATACTCTCTAAATATTTTTCTATGAAGAGGGTATACCCCTGTGCAATCTAGAAAATCCTCAACAAAAAAGTCCTCACATTGTACTAGTTTTTCCTTCAGATATTCTTTTATGATATCCAAAAAAGGCTCATATGGCTTTCGCATATCTGAAAACTTGTAAGAATGATATATACCCATTCCTTCCACATCGTGCTCACTTAACTGAAAGGCATTGTTATGTTTCAACATCAAGAAATTCTTTTTGTAATCATACTCCAACGGTTTTAACACCATATTGATATATTCCAATAAATAATTTCTTTCCTTCTCCCTCATATGTACTCCCCCAATAACAAATTAAAGAAATTTTTTAATCGTTTCTAATAATTTCACCTTATTAATTGGCTTTAACAAATACCCCTCCGGTTTCATTAATAATACTTCCTGAATTTTTTCACTATCTGCTACTCCTGTCAGAAAGATAACTGGTATATCTTTTGTTTTTTCATTAGCACGTAATTTTTTCAGTACTTCCGGACCATTTTCTCCCGGCATTTCATAATCCAAAAGAATTAAATCTGTGGTTTTATTTTCTAAAAATTTCAACGCCAGCTTTCCATTAATGGCAGTTGCTACATCATAATCCTGTAAATGTACTTTTAAAAGTCTCAATACTCTTACATCATCATCTACCACTAAAATATGTCTTCTTCTGATTTCCCCGTCCTTCGAATTTAGTTTTTCTACCTCTTCTAATATTTGTGAAAGGTCAAAATACTCCATCATTGTTCCCCCTTTTCCATTTTCGCGTTCTATACCAGATGATTATATCATAGTTTCTTTATTTTGGCAATTTGTTTTATAATCCCTCCTATTTTCTTATCAAAATCCCAAAAACTTTTTTTCATACAGCCAGACATTATGCAGCCTCCTGTTGCACCCTGCGCTATAATTTCCGGCATTTTATCTAATGTAATACCACCGATAGCATATACCGGAATGGATACCTCTCTGCATACAGATTTAAGGAAGTCTAGACCTCTTGACGGTAAATCTTTTTTACAATCCGTCTGATAAATGTGCCCGGCTGTAATGTAGGACGCCCCTAGTTGCTCAGCTTCCCAAGCTTCCTCTAAGCTGTGAATGGAGGTTCCTATGATTTTGAAGCTTTCTAACTGCCCTTGCTGGCATCGAAGCTCCGGCAAGGGCAGATGGATGTTTTCTGCTTTTAATTCTTTAGCTACATTTACATAGGTGTGAAGGATGCAGGATTTACGGTACTGACTGCATATGGATAGTACTATTTCTGCAAGTTCTTTGTATTCCTTCTCTGGCATGTCCTTTTCCCGTAAGATAATATGCTCCACGTTGGATGATGCGATTCGCTCTATTTGTTTAAAATAATCTCCTTCACACAGATGACGATTGGTAACGGCAATGATTTTATACATACACATAATCATTCATAACAGGCTGCAAGCCATATTTTCGCAGTGCTGTTACTACTTCCTCCAGACTTCTCTCGTCAGCAATTTCAAACTGACCATCACCCTGTTCTTCCTCTTCGCCATGACCGCCTACTCCGGTGCTGACTCCAGCTGATATTTTTGTTGCTGCCAAGCCTGCCACATGGTCTCGGAATTCACCGCGCTCTCTGGTGGAAACGGTGATTCCTGCAAATGGCATAAACAGGCGATATGCTAATATTACCTGTAAGAGCTGTGTTTCATGGACATTGTTTGGATGTATCATAGCATCACCTACAATCGGGCGCAGCCTTGGACAGGAGAAAGAGATTTCTGCATGTGGGTATTTTCGCTGCAGTAAATAGGCGTGGATTCCTGTTGCAAAGGCATCTTTGCGAAAATCGCCAAGTCCTAATAAAGCACCAAAGGCTACGCCACGCATGCCCCCCATTAATGCCCGCTCCTGAGCGTTGATTCGATATGGAAAAACTCTTTTATGTCCTGCTAAATGCAATGTTTCATAGATATCAGGACAGTAGGTTTCTTGAAATACTGTGACATAGTCCACACCACATTCATGTAAATACGCATATTCATCGGAATTCATGGGATATACCTCTATGCCTACCATTTTGAAATATTTTCTTGCGATTTTGCAAGCTTCCCCTATATATTTCACATCTGACATGTTTCGGCTTTCTCCTGTGAGAATCAGAATTTCTTCTAAACCTGTGTCTGCAATGGCTTTCATCTCCCGCTCAATGCCTTCATAATCTAACTTCGCTCTGCGTATTTTATTTTTGCAGTGAAATCCACAATAAACACAGTGATTTTCGCAATAATTAGAGATGTAAATTGGTGTAAATAAATACACAGAATTGCCAAAATGTCTTCTTGTTTCTTCCTTTGCCAACGTTGCCATTTCCTCTAAAAATGATTCTGCCGCTGGGGATAACAGTGCTGCAAAATCTTCTGGGGTGCGGATATCATTATGCAAAGCTTTTTTTACATCTTCTGCAGTGTACCTCCTATAATCATAGGCATCAAAGCGTGCTAACACTTCTTCCATGATTGTGGAAGGTATCTGCTCCATGTCTGACAGATACTCCATGTGATTGATTGGTTTGTTCATATTTTCCCTCCTCTGGTAATCGAAATTTTTTCCTTGCTGCACAATATCTTCACAAAAGCAATTGGTCTAGACCATTGATTTACGATGAACTAGAGAGTGTCCCCAAATTGCTTTCTGAAGGATGTGCATTCCACTTTATGGGGAATTTTGAGACACGCTCTAGTCTCTTAAAAATCCAGTCAACGGTGACGAGGCAGATGCGCCCCGTTCCTTTACTCTGCCCAGCCCAGCTAAATATGCTTTTCGTCCTGCTTCTATAGCTTGTCTGAATGCTTCTGCCATTGCCGGAATATCCCCTGCTGTGGCAATGGCGGTGTTTGCCATTACGGCATCTACGCCCATTTCCATTACTTCGCATGCCTGGGATGGTCGTCCTATTCCGGCATCTACTATAATTGGCACATCTATTTCTTCTACTAAAATACGGATAAATTCTTTTGTGCAAAGTCCTTTGTTGGTGCCAATAGGTGCTGCTAGTGGCATGACGGCTGCAGCACCTGCCTGCACTAATTCTCTTGCCACATTTAAGTCCGGGTACATGTATGGCAGCACTACAAAACCTTCTTTTGCTAAGATTTCTGTAGCACGGATTGTTTCATAATTGTCCGGCAGTAAATATTTGGAATCGTGTATGACTTCTATTTTTACAAAATTACCACAACCCATTTCTCTGGCTAATCTTGCTATCCGCACTGCCTCCTCTGCATTTCTGGCACCAGAGGTATTAGGTAAAAGCGTGACGCCTTCTGGGATGTAGTCTAATATATTGCCTTCGCCGCCGGAATTGGCACGGCGAAGTGCCAATGTGATTATTTCTGCTTTTGCCTGCTTTATGGCTGCTTCGATTAGTTCTACATTGTATTTGCCGGAGCCTAAAATGAAGCGGGACTGAAACTCGTGTCCGCCTAGGATTAATTTGTCTTCTTTCATAATGGATTTCCTCTCTTTCTACTGGTTAAACAATGCCGTCCGCGATTTAACCACCACCCACAAAACTCACTACTTCTATGGTGTCCGCTTCTGTCAACAGGACTGCGTTATACGCTGTCTTTGAAACGATTTCTCCGTTTCGTTCTACAACTATGCGCTCTATGCGGTAGCCTGCTTCTTCTAAGTAAGCTTGCAATGTCATTCCTGCTTTGCCTGTAACATTTTTTCCATTTACCTGCATTGTACTTTCCTCCCTTGCTTTTATAATGCGATTTTCTGAGTATGTGAACATGCTGCTTCAACGAATACATATCATGGTAAATGACATCGTTGTAACAAAAAAAGACCGCACGAAAGAATACACCCGCGGTGGTGTACCCCTTCGTGCAGCCTTGTCAGTCGCCACTTCTTGCTTCACCCAAGCATGCGACACAAATTCACACTCTGTCCATTATTATAAGAAATATTTATATAGAAGTCAATCTGTTTTTGTGCTTACATAATATCAAATTCTGGTTTGTGTGCTTGCTTAATTATAATCGATACCCGTCCGGCTGAGGCTGGCAAAGAAGATTGGGTACTGGGGTAGGCTCCATGATGTAAGTAGTTCTAAGGGTGGAAATTCGCGCTAAAAACAAAGCCCGAAAATGACGAAAGTGAGCGTAATTTTCGGACTTAACGCGCGAATTTCCACCCTAAGAACTACTAACATCATTCCGAACTTTCCCAGTTCCCAATCTTCTTTACCAGCCTCAGCCTACCATATCATATGCGAAAATGTAACTATTCAGTACCCTCATAGTTACGAGCCAAAATCCATGCAGAATCACCTACGGTGATGGATTTTGGCCTGCTGCCACTACGTTTTCATACGGACTGTGCAGTTCAGCACAGTCCTGTTCTGAATAGTTACATTTTTTCTTTCATTTGTCCCCAATTTGAGGTGAGCTGCTCTGCTTCTTCTCTTGCTAATCCTCGATTCATGAATACCTCGACAGCTCTCTTATCGCCTTCCGTATTGTCATTTTTCCAGCCCTTTTCAGACACATATGCTGCCTGCAATTTATCATATGCATCTCTTTTCGCCGGGTCAGCAAATTTTACTTTATCCTGAATGCGGACTTCGATATCCTTAATTCCCAAATCCTTCAGGATGAATGGAAGTCTTATTCCCACTGCATAATCTCTATCACTTTTTTCAAGTTCGGTTATCCAATACTTTCTCTGTATCTCCGTCATGAGAATAGAAGCATAATCCAGTCCTTCTATGTACCTTCTGGTAAAAAAGGCATCATGAGCCCTGCTAAATATCCATTTCCACATCCAACATCAAGTACATCTACTTTCTTTTCTATTTTCCATACTTTCTGAATAAGAAACTCCATATAATCCGGATTCCATAATTCAACCCTTGAATCCTGAATATAACGCAGTTTATCATTCCAATATTCAGCAGTTTCTGTCATTCTGGAAAAATAATCACACTCTAATGGCTGCAATCCAAGTATTTGATCTGTAGTTACTCCGAAAAATTTTGCCATGGCTATGACATATTTTACATCTGGTACTACAACTCCTGTTTCCCATCGGCTAATGGTCTGGAATGAAACACCTAAGACTTCTGCCAAGTAGCTCTGCGTTATTCCTCTGGCTTTACGAAGTTCAAAAAGATTAAGTGAAATCAAAGCAATCAACCTCCTGCGATTATCATAGCATGTAATCTATTATATTTACATCAATTTAAAATCGAAATTATTCTCTTTTCAAGAGAAACTTTTTGAATGTGAGAAATATAACGCCCAAAAGAATACAAACTCATAATAGACTTCCTTATTAGAATTTGCAAAAATAATCATGCCATCCTATTGCATAGTTAAATGGCATGATTGCTTTTAAAATTTATAGACTTTATCTACAATACCACAAATTACCTTTCTATACTCCTCAACATTATCAAGCATAACATTGTGTCCTGCCTTTTCAATCACATACAATTCTTTCATAGGTGCTTTTATCTCATGAAAATATTTCTCCCCTAATTCAATTGGTGTCTGCTGGTCTTCTTCTCCTAAAACATAAAATACCGGCACCTGATAATCAGAGCCTTTCTCCCGCAAATCAAAGGACATAAGCTCTTTCATAACCTGCATGTTTACAGTGATTCCAACGATAAATGGTACTATATCTTTCATGCCTATAATTGGTGATTTTAAGATTAATTTTGCCATATTCCAATCGGCAGATGCTGCCAGTTTATATTTTCCCTGAAGGCTTCTTACCATCCCCATTTTTCGGTAAACATTCATGTCAAAATAAGGGACTGGATATTCTCCAATTTTTGAAAGTTTTTTCTGGTCTTTTCTGTTGCCTGATTTTTCTATTGCTTCCTTTAATTTTGAAAATCCTACGCTTTCATTTTCCATAAGATTCACTACCTGTCCACAGCCTATGTAACATAATGTGTGTTCCGGATGCTCTAATGCAAACATACTGCCAAGAACACTTCCCCATGAATGGCCTATAATTCCGATTTTTTCCTTTTTGTACAAATTTTTCAAATAACAGACAACACCTAATAAATCCTTTTTTAGAAGTTCTGTATTTGGTCTTTCTTTTTTATTCTTTAAATATGTTTTCCCTGCCCCTCGCTGATCATAATACACAATGGTGTAATTTCGCTCTGCATACTCCTCTATCATATATGCCATCGCTGCTTCCGACTGCCCAGGCCCCCCATGGATAAAAAGTAAGACTGGTGCCTCTGTTTTCCCCTGATAATGCAGTAAATAATGCTGCACCCCTGAAATATCTGCATATTCTTCTATAAAATTCTTTTTCTGGTTCATACTTTATTCCTCTCCTATCAAGTAATTCACTGTTTTTGCAAGTGTTTTTATCTGAATCTCCGGCTGATATAATCGTGTTAAGGGATTATCTTCCTGTTTGTAACAATTATTTACGATACATGTCATTTGAATTCCTGAATATGCAGAAGAAATAAACGATAATAATTCTTCTTTGCTGACTCTTGGTTTTATCTTTCCTGACTGTATTTGTTCTGTAAAATATCTCATTGTACACATGGTCAAATATTCCATATTTCCTTCGCCGGATACATTTTTTATAATCTTGTCCACTCTCTCTGGTGCATTCATAGCAAGGATAGAGAATTCAAAATCAACTTTTTCAATTCCCATCAATTCCTTTTTCATAAACCGTGACAGCATGTCAAAAAGCTGATTGGTAACCTCTGATGGCGACAACTCATCTTTTTTTTCTAATATTTCATCAATCTCATCTTTTATATTTACCCTTATCCGCAAATCTTGTATCATATCACTGAAAATCTCATCTATATCATGATAAAATCGATAAATCCCCCCCTGACTCAATCCGGTTTCATTAATAATATCCTGCATGGTTACTGTGCTTACTGTCTTTTTCAGACATAATGTATAGGCTGCTTCTACAATTCTTTTTTTCTTATTTTGAATGTATTCTTCTGTTACTTTTGGCATAAATCTTTCCTTTCATATTAAAATGAATATAGTTTCATTTTAACATTATTATTTTCTTTGTCAATATAAAAATGAATACCAATTCATTTTTATAGCAAATTTCACCGCAAAGTGAGGCATGCCGATTGTAGGAATGAACTTTCATACACTATCTCGTGTGCTGACATGTTCATTTTCAAATCAATGACACAGAATGCTTTTTCATCGGCAAGACGACTGAATGAGGCGATGCGGTGGCATCGTCGATTGAATGGGGCGCAGTCCGATGCGATAACAGACTTGTTATGTTTTTCTGATAATACATAACAAAAATACCGGCGCCTCCAACACACCGGTATCTTTTATTTCAATATTACTCTAATTTAAAATATCCACTAGTTCCGTTTTATCTATCAAGTTTTCACTTAATAAATAACATTTACTATCGTATTCAATAATGATTTCCGTATAATGTTCTCCGTCTATTGTTCTCACTAGTATATATGCATTTGAGGCATTCCACAGTTCTGCAATATCTTCTCTAACAGTAACATCACCTTCTGCCAGATAATTTTTCACCCATGTTTCCCGAACTGCAGCATTAAAAAATTCATACTTCGTATAATTGATTTCATAAGATGCCTCGCTCTCTACATCCTCATAATAACTATCATAATAACCTACAGCAGAGCAAAGAAGCATTCTGTCTTTATAAGCAGAACTATCTCTATATCCCCTTTCCGGAACAACTACCCCTATATCCTCCAATGTATATGGAATTTCATCCTGACTGATATACCAGGTAACTTCCTCTGCATCTGTATAAGTAACTACTTTGGAATTATCACCACGGAGAACGCCTAAAATCATTACCATTCCCACTCCTGCCATACAAACATATCCTATAGCAAGTGCCAAAATGGTGAATAAAAACGTTTTCCCCATATTATATCTCCGACTATGATTCCTGGCATTCCTCTGTCCCACAAAAGAGATTCCCCATATAACACCAAACAAAAGAATTTCTATTCCCAATATGACAAGTCCCCATGTCATATTTATCATAAACAGTAGAATAATGAAAAAAAGCAGCCCTATGAGAAGTAAGCTAATATAAATCTTCTGAATGCTTTGTGCTTTTGCTAATGATGATAATTGTATTTCCTGCCCGTGTTTTATTCTCACTCGATTTTTTAAATAAAATGTTACATATCCTGCTACTATACACAATTCAATGATTCCCACCATTAGAAACATTAAATACGTTCCTACAGAAATAAGTGAGAATTCAATCCATGCATTTGGACCAGAGGATAACTCTCTAAAAAAAGACGCTGTTCCCAAAAGCACATTTAGCATTAAAATAAGCGGAACCACAAGACAATTACCTATAGATGCCTTATGAATCATTTTTAGTTTCTGTTTCTGATCCGTTTCTATTGCAACAGCATCCTCCTGTTCACTACAGAAAAACTGATATTTACCATCTGTAAAAATATATTCCCATCCACTATTTTTGCAGTATTCCAGATAATCTAAGGTCTCATTTTCCGGTCGTGTATCAAACCAGCTTGCCTTATCAAAGATATCCACATAATAACGCAGTTTCTTAGGTTCCCCCTTCTTAAAGTACCATATTGCTCCTTTTCTCTGATAAAAAAATAATCCTTCTAATGCCATATTTTCCAAATACTCTTCAATGGCTTTTACTTCATAATGAGGTATTGGAAAAAATTTTCTTATCATCTTTGTCTCTTTCATATAAATCTCCCTTCTTCCAAAAATGTTTTTCCTCGGTCCACCTGTTTCCTGAGACGCTCATACTCCGCCTGAAGCATTTCTTTTCCTTTCTCTGTAATTAAATAGCTCTTTTTGCGCCCCTCCTGCTTTGTGGCTTTGATCAATCCTTCCTTTTCAAAATCACCCAGAAGCGTGTATAATGTGCCGGGACCAATCACTACTTCTCCTTCTGTCATCTCCTTTACCTCTTGCGCAATGTCTACTCCACAACATTCTTTCATCAGGGATAATAGGATATAATACATTTGTTCTGTAAGAGTCTGGAATTTTTTTCTAGCCATGTTATCCTCCTCCATTCTTACTACTTTTAGATAATTGCGAAGGTACTGACAATTCACTACCTTGTCGGTGTTTCGCAATTATCTACTTACATCTTAAATTTGCATGCATATAATATCGATAATCGATGTTCAAATATAGAATAACATCGAATATCGATATTGTCAAGAATAAAAAGTGCAAGCCCATCTCGCGAATTCCGCTTACCAATGTGCTTGCACACTTTTCTGCGCCGAATTTGACTCGCAGTACATCTTTCTTTCAAATTCTTGCGCATCATATTGCTTTTTTATATGCACTTCTAAAAAATATACTGCTCTAAAATCGCCTTCATCCTTTCCCTGGCATCTATAGTTGACAATTCCTCTGCTCTATACTTTTTATCCCCCAATACAAATTCCTTATCTGTCCCCATACTACACTTAAACATATCCACTGTCATATCCGGATACTGTTTTTTTCTTTTAAGAGCCATGTCCCCAGTATATATGGTTCCTTCTTCATCCATACTGATAACAGATGGTATAGTATAGCTTCCTGTCACACTTTTAACAAGCACCACTTCACCATCCTTAAAGGCTGCCGCCATGCTGGTGCTGGTACCTAAATCGATTCCTAATATCATAAAATTCCTTCCTATGTGGTTATATTACTGAAGTGATTAAATATCACTGTAATATACTTTCTTAAATACTTCTCCAATCTCAAAATACATTAAACGCATTATACCATATTTCAGAATACGGCTCAATCATCGTCTTCATTCCTATAATCTGTATCTCACACTTTGTGGTGAAATTAACCGCAAAGCGGGATGTTCACCTTGTGGAAAGTAATTTTTCTTACACTCTCTAATCATATTAAATCCCCCACCATTTCACAAAACTCCTTTTTGTAAAATGGCGGGGGATTCATCACCTATCCTTACCTGTAATCCTCTATCAAAAACATTGGTTTAATTGCCATAATTTCATCGTACTCCTCCTGCTCCACCTGCACATCTGCGTTCAAGGCCTTCAAATCTTTTTTCACCACTTCTAATGCTTCTTTCGGCTCCTTGGCATGACCATCCGATATCACTCGAATCATACGCGTCAACGTTACGGGATGTGCATAGCGCTCCGGCAAAGGGAAATCAGGATACCCTTTAATATACCCTGCAACTTCCTCGCATGCCTCTCTCCATTTCTGATCAATATACGCTTTATTATTTCGTTTTGTTGGCAGAACATTGGCACCTGCAAATAAAAATACAATTGCCAGACCAAATAACAGAAAATAAACACTCGAATCTACCTTTGTCACAACTGCATATATGCCATAGAGGAAAGTTACCACTCCCATCAATACAATAGCCAGCGCCACCCACCTGTAACTGGAATTTGTACACGCATTCACACGTTTTGCCTTTGCTGCCCGGCTCAGTGCATCGGTAAGTTCAGAATGTTTTTCCAAATATTTTCTTGCTTTTTCCAATTCCTTTATCTGTTTCTCTGCCTCCTTTGAAATTACCGGACGGGGTCTTGCCGCCTCTTTTTCGGCTCTCTCCCTTTGTTTCTTTTCTCCTTCCACACTTAAAAGCGGAATATCCAAATGCTGCTTTCCAATATAGGCAAGCATCTCATCCACATGTTCCTCATGCTTAAACAAACATTGCTTCTCTGTTCCATCGTCATAAACTACTACCAGATATGGCAACGTGGCAAACATTCCCTTGCCTGTAAATCCTCCCTTACTCATGGCCACTCGTTTAAACACACGTCTTATCGCTGAAATAGGTACATAATACATACGATCCACATAAAAACTGTTCAGATACAACGCTTTTTGTCCAACACCACATGGTCCAAATCGTCTGCATTTCTTTTTATCATCCTGTAATACACTTTTCTCTAACGTTTCACGACTGAGTGCTTTCGTGGTAAGTAACATATCTATCCCCCCTCTAAGCATAAAAACACACGCCAAGCGAATGTATCTTATATAATGAAACCGCCGCAAAGAAAACTCTGCGACGGTTTTTCTTTTTTGTAACTACTATGAAGAATTACTTCTTTTTTGCACTGCTGTAATCCGGCTGTGGATTGCGTGTTTTTATCACATACAAGAATATTCCCAAGAATGCAATAGCTGCGATAATACCCACCGGATATGCAATAGTTATACCAAGATTCAGACATTCACCTGCCGCTACAAAATAGGTAATGGAAACCGCACTCATGAAAGTTGCTGGAACAACTGTAATCCAGTAATTCTTCTTTTCCATATACAGAAACATACTGGCTGTCCAAAGCACAATCATAGCCAATGTCTGATTGGTCCAGCTAAAGTAACGCCATACTACAGAATAATCAAGTTGGCTGATAATTGCACCAACTCCTAGAATAGGCACACAGAGCAAAAGTCGTTTCTTCCACTCATTCTGATTGATACCAAACCAATCTGCAATAGTTAAACGTGCAGAACGAAATGCCGTATCACCGGATGTAATTGGACATACGATAACTCCGACCATAGCAAGAGCAATTCCCACACCACCCATTGTCTTTGAACATACATCATAGATGGCAGCGGACTGACCGGCAGCAAGTGCCTCCTTCAGTCCTGTACTGAATCCACCTGTCACTTCATAAACTGAACATCCTGCTGCTGCCCAGATAAGAGCAATCACACCTTCCGCTGTCATCGCACCATAGAATACGAAATGACCTTGTTTTTCATTCTTCATACAACGTGCCATCAATGGACTCTGTGTGGAATGGAAACCGGAAATTGCACCACATGCCACAGTGATAAACATAAACGGCCAGATAGCAGTTCCATCCGGATGCATATTGGTGAAGTTGCTAAAAAGCTCCGGAATCACATAGTCCGGATTGGTAAAGATACCGATAGCTACACCCACTGCCATCAGAATCAGGCATATTCCAAATAGTGGGTATATCTTGCCAATAATCTTATCAATGGACACAAATGTGGCAATAAAATAATATGCAAGAATGATAAACGTCCATACTTTCACATTTGTCAGCATACCTGTAGCACCAGAATTTCCGATCAAAGTGGTAATCAGACCTGCAGGCCCAACTGCAAATACTGTACCTACCATAATAAGCAGAACTACACTGAATATGCGCATAACGTTCTTCATAAGCTTGCCCATGTAAATACCTGTTACTTCAGCAATAGATGCCCCCTCATTACGTTCACTGAGCATCCCCGAAAAGTAGTCATGTACTCCGCCTGCAAAAATTGTACCAAATGTAATCCATAGGAATACAACAGGTCCCCAAAGAGCTCCTTGCATAGCTCCGAAAATAGGTCCCAAACCTGCAATGTTCAAGAGCTGTACAAGGAACAATTTCCACTGAGGCATAACAACGTAATCAACACCATCGTTGATGCGCACCGCCGGTGTTTCACGATCATCCGGTGCAAATGTCTTGTCCACGATTTTTCCATAGACAAAATACCCACCAATCAACAGCAATAAACATAGTATAAAGCTTACCATAGTGCATACCTCCTTTTGTATCACCATATTACTAAAGTGTGTTTAAAAATTGCTTTTTGCAACGTGGATGTGCAGATTGTAAAAATGATTTTTCAAACACGATCTAGTACTTATGGTTAATTCTTATTATTAGGATAACACTTTTTGGGTGGGCATTCAACTTTTTTCCGTATATTCTTTTCTTTTTATATTATTTTCAGACAATTCCTAAGGTGTTGCCGTATTCTTTACTTACAATATTTCTAATTCTATTTTTCATTTTGCCTCCTTTTGGCACATCACAAAACATCTCACATCTCAATCATCAGTTCGGAAAAGATTCCCGAGGTGCTGATAATATTTTTTGCTGATTCATTAGCAAATGTTTCTACTGACTCGCCGTTTTTGCGAGCGATGAGTTTACACTTTTTGCCATTATTCTCAAACTTATAATCATCAGCGTTTTCAAGATGAACCACAGCCTTTGCTTTGAACTGGTTTACATCAAGTCTTGTGCAATTACCCGAAACTGTAATATCGTAGTCAGTTTTTGATGTAAGTTCAACATTCCCCTCGGTATCACAAATATAAACCTTCTCTGCGTCACCGTCATACTCAAGACGATCAAGGCGTAAATCCTTGATAAAAAGTTCTGTAACACTTGCACTTACCTCGCAGTGTTCGGTAAATTTCTCTGGCAGAAAAAGTTCAATATCTACACTTTCCTGAGCTTCGAAGCGGCTGACTCCTCGTTTGTTTACTAGTTCAACATCAAGCTTTGCTTTTGTCTCATCAAGCTTAATTTTATAAAGAGAGCCGAGCTCCTCAAGAGCTTCTGACAAAAGTCTGATACGGATTTTCTCGTCATCTCCTGTTTTTAAAGTAACTCTTCTTGCACCGCCTAAATTAATGTCAAAGTGCTTTTTATTATCAATGTCGTAGACTGTTTCGCTTTCATAAACAGTTTTTTTATGCTCCTGTTTTTTGACCTCCTCAAGCACAAGTTCATCGAGAGTCAGTTTAAAAAGCTCTGCAAGAATAACCATATTTTCAACATCAGGAAGTCCCCTTTTTGTCTCCCATTTTGTTATTGCTTGACGTGAAACGCCGATTTTCTCGGCGAGCTGTTCTTGGGAAAATCCTTCATTTAATCTATATTGCTTTAATTTGTCACCAAAATCCATTTATAATTCCTCCTTTATTCCTTAATGAGTGAGTATGCCGTTTTTTTCTTATAGGCATACACAAAATTTCTGTCTTCTCATTACACGCTAGATCCGCAGTTAAAAAACTCTTCTTCAATAGCTTAGCCTAAATGATTACTTTTTCTCTGTCATAGTAAAACCTCCATTTGCTTTTTCGTTTGACAGGCTCATTCTATGCAAAATCGACAGGTAGGACCACCAACACCTGTTTACAAACGCCAAAAACGGATGCTACTTACCGTAGCATCCGCTTAAAATCAGGCTTTTGTGAGCACAGAGTAGTTTTTAATCTATCTTTTCTTCATGATAACTCTCTGCCACTTCATCAAGGACGTGCACCATCTTTACCTCGTTTTCGGTGCCAACATAATCCCTCGGATACACAATGCAAAGAACATTATTTTCCCAGAAGCCCTCACAGCGGTCCAGTCCATAAAAATACATCATATCCCCATAATATTCCTTCTTTGCCTTGAAATAAAATTTTCCGGTAAGCGGTGTTAATTCTATAGCTCCATCAAAGGTTCCGCTGTTTTTGAATTCTTCAACTGCGCAATATATATCATCATCCATCTGAACAGCAACATACGGTACTGCCCCTTCTTCTCCATACTCTTCTTCAAGCGCATATGTACTTAGCATTGATACTTCAGCCGCATGAGATTTTGCAGGCTTAAAGGCGTCATTTATCTTAAAGGATATACGATACCTGTTATCATCATCTCCATATTCTTCATCTTCTACAATATGTGCGGATGGCAAAAGCACAATTTCTTCCCCTGTATGGCTGTTTTGGATACCCTCTGTATTCTCAATCTTGTTTTCTACTTTATCTGGTGAATCAATAATCTTTCTAATTATATCAAATACTCCCATTCTGAAACCTCCTATTTTTGTTTTATCTCAGTTTCTCAATTAGCTGTTTATAGCACTTTGATGAATTCAAAACTTTCCATTAATCATATTATAGCTTAGACGGTTTCTTTTTTCAATCATGACCACCTATACGACAAAAATATATGGCTGCTTACATTCCTGCAACCAGCCATACATCACGTTTAATATACTATTTTTGCTTGCAACCACAATCCGGCTTTTTCTTGCAGCCACAATCTGGTGGGCAGTCAAATGCCGGGTTGAAGGCATAGAAATTCTTTTCATCTAACTTATCCTGTACTAAGCGAAGTGCTTCACCAAATCTCTGAAAATGCACAATTTCACGCTGTCGCAAGAATCGAATCGGGTCTGCTACCTCGGAATCCTTTACTAAACGCAAAATATTGTCATATGTGCTTCTAGCCTTTTGCTCTGCTGCCAAATCTTCCACCAAATCAGTAATTGGGTCGCCTTTAGACTGGAATTCACAGGCGTTGAATGGAATTCCCCCAGCTGCCTGAGGCCATAAGCCCAAAGTATGGTCTATATAATATTTATCAAAACCACTTTCCACGATTTCCTCTGGTGACAGGTTTCTGGTCAGCTGATGCACGATTGTACAAATCATTTCCATATGCGCCAGTTCTTCTGTACCGATGTCGGTCAGAACCCCCATAACTTCCCGATATGGCATAACATAGCGCTGGGATAAATATCGCTGGGATGCTGCCAGTTCCCCATCCGGACCACCAAACTGGCTGATAATAACCTGTGCTAACTTTGGGTTGGTCTGAGTAATATTTACCGGATACTGCAAACGCTTCTCATAATTCCACATTTAACATGCGCCCCCTTCCCAAGGCCATGGGCTTAACACCCATTCCCAATACTGCTCACTATCTGTTACGGTATCTGCCGTTAGTGGGCTATACCGCCTTGCATATTCTTTCATTGCATAATTTCTTTGTTTCATATATTCATTATAAAATCTTCTGGCCTCTTTATCCGCCGGATGCGTATCTAAAAAAAGTAGAGCCTCATGCGCAGAAAAGCTCACCATATCAATATAATCTAAAAGTTGTTCCTTAGACATCTGTGCACAATTCATCATCTGCAAGCCCTCCTTCCAATAAATGGTTTATCCAATTCCGGAAAAAGAGTACCTGCCTTTAATGCTTTTTTCATATCATAAGTTTGATTCCAGTACTGCATTGGCACGTAAGCCATACCAAGGGGAGGTGTCGAAAATGGGCGCCTCTCGAAATCGCCATAAGATGGCGGACGTTTTCTCATATCACAACCAGCCATGTCGTTCTCCTAGTCTTTTTTATTATAGTATGTAATCTTTTTTCAATGTGTTCTACACTTTTTTATATTCCAGAAAATTATAACAAATTATTGTGACATGTAATGTATAATTTTCAAACACGCTCTAGTACATAAAAACTTGACACATTCACTCATATCCAGTAGACTGTTTTCAAGTAATTTTAGATACCATCAACTATATTATTTTAGGGGTTAAAAAAATGATAGCAAATACTGCAATCCTTGTTCTTTTACATTGTCTGAATGCCTGCAGTACTATTACAAAAACTACCAGTTCACATGAGGAGGAAACCATAATGATTACAAACCAAATGTCTTTTCAGGAAATTGCTAACGAATTAGAAAAATTAGGGATAGCTGATATTTCAAAGGAAACAATTAAAAAACTTGAAGATTTCTGGGCTGATACGCCAGAGGAATTTACACAGGATTTATATAAGACACCTTTGTTATTGACTTCTATTGGAGGTGGTTCTTATGACTATGATAACCACACATGGACACCAACTTCCAGTCAGGTATATAGCTTTGATATTGAAGTATTTGACATTGGACAAATGTATACTATGTTTATGCAGGGAATTTCTGCTATCAGTGGGGGTGAATTTAAAATTACACATGTGATGGAAGATACCAGCAACGTTGATTTTGCAGAAGGAACCGGCACGCAGATTATTCATTTTTTTCAGTTTTATAATCTGCTTCAAAATTTGTCAGTTTTAACAGCCCTTCCGAAAAAGAAAGGTTATTTACTGACACAAAATCTGCAACCTCATTCAGATGCAGCTGCATCTGTGTTAACTTCAATGCCTCAAGATTATGG
>JBGVIB010000150.1:0-5242 GCA_045122835.1 Lachnospiraceae bacterium | reverse complement strand
CATCAAAAGCTTCAAGTATTATGGTATTGTGCTGGCTTCAGTTTTTCATAATGTTTGATATACATTGCTTGACTATGTTTATATAATTTTCGCATATGATATGGTAGGCTGAGGCTGGTAAAGAAGATTGGGAACTACTTACATCATGGAGCCTGCCCCAGTTCCCAATCTTCTTTGCCAGCCTCAGCCGGACGGGTAACGATTATAATTAAGCAAGCACACAAACCAGAATTTAACCATCTATATACAAGACAGTTGCCAAGTTGCTAAAAGTAATCTATAATAGAAATGATATGGCTTAAAAAGTAATAGATAGGGAATAGGAGAAACGCAAATGAAAGCATCAACCGTAAAAGGAATGAATGATTATTTACCAAAGGAAGTAAGAATGCGCCAGCATTTGCAGGATGTCATTGTAAATACTTACCAGTCCTGTGGATTTGAACGTATTATGACACCAATTATAGAGGATATTGAAAACTTAAATAAGAGTGAAGGTGGCGACAACTTAAATCTAATTTTCAAGATTATGAAGCGTGGAGACAAGTTAGATAAGGCAATTGCTCAGGGAAAATATGACGAGATTGCAGACATGGGGCTTCGTTATGATTTAACATTGCCATTGAGCCGCTATTATGCCAATAATAAAGACAAACTGATGACACCAATGAAATGTATTCAGGTAGACCGTGTGTACCGTGCAGAGCGTCCACAGAAAGGCCGTCTTCGTGAATTTATCCAGTGCGATATTGATATTATCGGAACCACATCCTACACAGCAGAAGTAGAATTGATGAACACAACAGCAAAAGCACTGCTTAATATTGGGCTTAAGAATTTCAAAATTAAAGTAAATGACAGACAACTTCTACGCAGTATCCTAATGACAGCAGGATTTGAAGAAGCACAGCTTGACAGTGTATGTATTACATTTGATAAATTAGACAAAATAGGTGTAGAAGGCGTAAAAGCAGAGTTAGAAGAAAAAGGTTTTGCAACGGAAGCTATTGCTAATCTTTGCAAGGCACTGGAAGTGAAACCATTTACCATTGAAGCTGCTAGAGAACTGTGCCAGGATACAGAATGTATCGACAGAATGGAAAAAATCATTGCTGCAGCAAAGAAATTTGCAGATGGCAGATACCAGGTAGAATACGAAATGTCCTTAGTGCGGGGACAGGGCTATTATACAGGAACCGTATTTGAAGTAGAAAGTTTAGACTTCAAAGGTGCAGTAGCAGGCGGTGGAAGGTATGATAATCTTATTGGAAAGTTCTTAAATGAATCAGTACCGGCAGTTGGATTTTCCATTGGATTTGAGCGTATTTTCAGTATTCTTACAGAGATGGGATATGAAATTCCAGATCAGAAGAAGCGTGTGGCAGTGCTGTTTGAGGAAGATGACTTTATGGCAGCGGCAGAAAAGGCAGAAGAATTACGCGCTGAATATGATGTAGCTATGTTTGTTAAGCCAAAGAAAGTAGGAAAATATTTAGATAAGTTAAAAGATCAGGGATACAATGCATTCTGGAACTTTGGACAGTCTGAGGAATTAAAGGAATTAAGTTAAGCTAATCCGTTGATATAGGAGAATAATCCATGAATAGAAAAGGAAAAAAAAGAACCTTGGTACCAGTATTATCAATGGTTTTGATTGTTATGTTGTTGTGTTCCGGATGTAAAGGGAAAACACAGATTATATTAACAACACCATTAGGTGATAATGAATTATTCCGCATTGGTGACGAAGTATGTACTGTGGAGGAGGCAAAAGTATTTTTGACCACCACACAGAATCAGTATGAGACGCTGATACAGCCAGATATGTGGGATAAAGATTTTGGTGGTATGTCATTGGAAGAATATGTGAAAGAAAGTATTTTATCACAACTGACACAGATTAAAAGCATGGCATTAATGGCGGAAGAACGAAAAGTTACATTAGATGAGTCAGAAACAAAAGCAATATCAGCAGCGGCAAAAGAATACTATCAGTCCTTGACAGCTGAGGAGCTTAGTTATCTGGGGATTACCGTGGAACAGGTGGAGAACCTTTATACCCAGTATGCACTGGCAGAGAAATTATATGAGGAAGTGACTGCTGATGTTGATACAGAAGTCAGTGATGATGAGGCCAGAAGTATTACGGTACAGCAGATTTATATTCCAAAGACAAATACAGATGCAAAAACAAAAGCCACGGAGGCACATGAAAAGGTGATGGCAGAGGATGCTGATTTTGAGGCAATTGCATTGACCTACAATGAAGACGGCGAAACAGAAGCAGTTTATCGCAAAGGTTCAGCAGAGGTAGCTTTAGAAAATGTAGTATTCTCCCTTGATATCAATCAAATCAGTGAAGTGGTAGAAGGGGAATCTGGCTATTATATTATAAAATGCATCAGCAGCTTTAATCGTGAAGAAACAGATGCCAACAAGGCTGAAATTATCAATCAGAGAAAGACAGAGGCCTTTGATGCAGTATATCAGGAATTTATTCAACAGCAACCGTCCCAGTTTAATGACGAGTTGTGGAAAAAATTAGAATTGAAGTCAGATGGCACAGTTTCTACATCAAATTTCTTTGGAATTTATAACCAGTTTATGGATATAGAGTAACGATAAGCAGAAAATCAGAAAGAAAGAGTCTGGTTTTCTGCTTTTTGAGTTTATAAAAAATTTAGAACCATTGAAATCCTCTAAAAAAGCGGGTTTTACGACTTTTGTTAGCACTCTGGCAAAATGAGTGCTAATTTTTTCTTGACTTTTAAACTTTCCAGGATTACACTATAACTTGTGAAAAGGATTCATCCAGACAATTAGGTATATAGAGCGTGACAGAAAATACATTTTTATAATATCAGTAGGCACCACATTTCGGTGATAGAGTTATCACTAAGTGGAATGCATATTTCACGGTAAATAATTTTCAAATTCGCTCTAGCACTATGATACGGTCCCAAAATCGGGACATTAGAAACATATATTTTAAGGAGTGATAGTTTATGGCAGCAAAACATGGTAATTTATCAATTAACAGCGACAATATTTTTCCAATTATTAAGAAGTGGTTATATTCTGACCATGACATTTTCTTTAGAGAGCTGATTTCCAACGGATGTGATGCAATAACAAAGTTAAAGAAATTAGACATGATGGGTGAGTATACATTACCAGAGGATTATGAGCCAAAGATTGAAGTGTTGCTAAATCCAGAAGAAAAGACTATTAAGATTACAGATACCGGTCTTGGTCTGGATGCAGCAGAGGTAGAAGAATACATTAACCAGATTGCATTTTCCGGTGCAACAGACTTTATTGAAAAATATAAAGATAAGACAAATGAAGACCAGATTATCGGACATTTCGGTTTAGGCTTCTATTCTGCATTCATGGTAGCAGACGAAGTGCATATTGATTCCCTTTCCTATAAGGAAGGTGCTGTTCCGGTACATTGGGAGTGTGATGGCGGTACAGAATATGACATGAAAGAGGGTACAAAGGATACCGTTGGTACAACTATTACATTATTCGTAAATGAAGACTGTTTAGAGTTTGCCAACGAATACCGTGCAAAAGAAGTCATTGAAAAATATTGTTCTTTCATGCCAACACCAATTTTTGTAAAGAAGGAAAACGGTGAACCGGAATACGAAACAATTGACGCTGCGGATAAGACAGAAAAAGATACTGTTATTGAAACAATTATAGAAGAAGCAAAAACAGAAGAAAAAGAAAACGAGAACGGCGAAAAGGAAATTGTAGAAGTTTCTCCACGTAAGGAAAAGCTTAAGATTTTAAAGAGACCGGTGGCTATCAATGATACCAACCCATTGTGGATGAAGCATCCAAATGAATGTACTGAGGAGGAATACAAGGAATTTTATCGCAAAGTATTCCGCGACTATAAGGAGCCATTGTTCTGGATTCATTTGAATATGGATTACCCATTTAACTTAAAGGGTATTTTGTACTTCCCTAAGATTAATTCAGAGTATGAATCTATCGAAGGAACCATTAAGCTCTACAACAGCCAGGTATTTATTGCAGATAACATCAAGGAAGTAATTCCGGAATTTTTAATGTTGTTAAAGGGTGTAATTGATTGCCCGGATTTACCATTAAATGTTTCAAGAAGTGCATTACAGAATGACGGATTTGTGAAGAAGATTTCTGATTACATTTCTAAGAAAGTGGCTGATAAGTTATCCGGTATGTGCAAGACAGAAAAGGAAAGCTACGAGAAATACTGGGATGACATTGCCCCATTTATTAAGTTTGGCTGCTTAAAGGACGATAAATTCTGTGAGAAGATGAATGATTATATTCTCTTTAAGAATTTAGATGGCAAGTATATGACACTTCCAGAGCTGATTAAGGTGGAGGAACCGGAAGCAGAGGTAGTGGAAGATGCTGAAAATGCGGAGAACAATGGAGAGGAGAAGGTAAAGAAAAATATCTTCTATGTTACAGATGAGCAGCAGCAGAGTCAGTACATCAACATGTTTAAAGAAGAAGGCATGGAAGCTGTTATTCTTACACACAACATTGATCAGCCATTCGTACAGCAGATTGAAAGCAAGAACGAAGGTATTCACTTCCTTCGCATCGATGCTGATTTAACAGAAGAATTAAAGGATACTTCGTCTGAAATCGATGAAGAAACATTAAAGGCAAATACAGAAACTTTGACAGAAGTATTTAAGAAAGCATTAGGCAAAGAAAATCTGACTGTCAAGGTGGAAGCGCTGAAAAATGCATCCATTTCTTCTATGATTACTGTATCAGAAGAATCCAGACGTATGCAGGATATGATGAAAATGTATAATATGTACGGCATGGATCCGAACATGTTTGGAAATAGTGAAACTTTGGTATTAAACGCAAATAACCAGTTAGTACAGTATATCCTTGCAAATAAGGATGGTGAAAATGTAGGTCTGTTCTGCGAGCAGTTATATGATTTAGCAATGCTGAGCAACCAGCCGTTAACACCAGAAGCAATGACTAAGTTTGTTTCAAGAAGTAATGAGATTATGATGTTGTTGGCAAAATAAAGATATATGGACGTCCCAGGGAGCAGTCTCTGGGACGTTTTGTGTATGCTTAAGATTGTGTTCAAATTCTGGTTTGTGGGGGGGGTTGCTGAATCATAGTGGCTAACCGGACGCCGGTTGCAGGCGAAGCAACTTCCACGCAGACCGAGGCCAACGTTCCGGTGAACTAATCTCCTAAAGGCTAA
>JBGVIB010000149.1:0-6411 GCA_045122835.1 Lachnospiraceae bacterium | reverse complement strand
AATCCTTCACCAGATATGCATATCACCCGCCAGCTTAGGAATCTGCAAAACTGCCAATGGATTCCGGGCAATCTAAGGATGAATGCAACCAAGAAACAATTTAATAAGGCGGTTTTTTTATACTTCAAGGGACAGCTGGCTTTCTTCTTCGGCTTCCTCCCGGAATTCTTCTACTTTTTCCGGGGCTAAGACTGGCAGGTCTTCGATAGACTGAATACCAAAGCTTCTTAGGAATTCCTCAGTGGTTCCGAATAATAATGGACGGCCTGGGGCTTCTTTTCTGCCTAATTCACAGACTAAATTGTACTCGATTAATTTGTTAATACAGTGGTCTGATTTTACTCCGCGTATATTGTCTATTTCTACCTTTGTTATCGGCTGTTTATAAGCAACAATGGAAAGAGTTTCTAACAGAATATCTGTCAGCACATGCTTCTTTGGCTGAACCGCTAATTTTATCAGATATTCGTACATTTCCTTCTTGGTGCACATTTGAAAGGAGTCTTCTAACTCAATAATCTGAATGCCCCTGTTTTCACTTTTGTATCTGTCCATCAAGTTATGTATGATTCGTCTGGTTGTCTCCTCATCTTGTTCAATTGACTTGGCAATTCTACTTAGCTCCACAGATTCTCCCATTGTAAAAAGCATCGCTTCAATGATTGCCTCATATTTGGATGTCTTCATTGGCAAGCTCCACTCCCTCCCTGTTGATTACTTTTATCTTAATATCGTCAAACAAGTGCTCCTGCACTACCTGCAAAATATCACTTTTTATAAATTCCAAGATAACTAAAAATGTTACTACAATTTCCATTTTTCCGGCACCTTGGTGAATCAGTTCGGAAAAGAGAAACTGGTCATGCTCCTGTATGTATTCATTTACATACTCAATCTGGCTATCTAAGCTGAATTCTTCCTTCTCGATATTACCATATTGGCTGCGAATGGGGTCAATTCTATCGTTTTGCCGCTTCATTACACTACGGAAAATGGAATTTAGCTGCTGCAGCGTGATTCCCGATAACAGTTCCTCTAAATTCACCGGTTCTGTGTAGTTTAATACTTCCTTTGGAATGGTTGGCACTTTGTAGAAAAACTGGGCTGCATCCATTTGTCTGTCTTTCAGCTCATAGGACATGTATTTGTACATTTTGTATTCTAATAGTTTTTCTACTAATTCCTGCCTTGGGTCAATTTCTTCCCCTTCCTCATCCACTTCTCGCGGAAGCAGCATCCGGCTCTTGATATCTAAGAGCGTCGCAGCCATAACTAAAAATTCGCTGACAACATCCAAATCCTGACGATGCATTTCCCGGATATATTCCATGTACTGCTCTGTTATCTCCACAATTGGAATATCGTATATATTAACTTTATTTACATCAATCAGATGCAGAAGCAAATCCAGAGGACCTTCAAACACCTGTAATTTTACGGAGATTCCCATTATTCCCTCTCATTCTGCCGCTTTTAGCGGCTTATCAGTCAAAGGAACTTTGTGTCTACACACAAATTCCAGGGCAAAAATGTCTTTTACCCTTACCTCGTGTTACTAATTTAGTGAAGCACAATACAAGACTGTATTGTCCTGGTTCTGAACAGTTACAATCTGCCAATAGCTTTACCTCAAATGAAGTACCACCAGTTCCGGCGGATTGGCGAATCTGAGTGGTATGGTGTGGGTTCCTAACCCTCTGCTTAACACCATTTTAGAACCATATTCCTCAAAGACTCCGCCATCATACTTTGGAAATAACTTCAGGCTTGGTGCTATAACACCGCCTAAAAATGGTAATCTTGCAATGCCTCCATGGACATGTCCGGCACACACTAAATCAGCTCCCCATTCTGCATAATCTTTGAAAAACTCCGGATTGTGTGCTAACAAAATTCGGTACCGGCTGTCTTTATCCGGTTCACCAAGCTTTGACTTCATATATTCATCCGGCAGTACTATTTTGGCAAGCTTCTTATAGTACAACCGCTCCATATCAAGCCCTGTCACCGATATTTTGTGACCTTCTATTTCAAATGTCTCACTTTCATCCCGCAAAAGATGAACGCCAAGTGTTTTCATATATTCTTCATATTCAGAAAAAGGCTCCGGATACCACTCCGGATTCTCATACATTTTCCGCTCATGATTGCCCATACCATAATAAACAGGGCAAATCCCTTCTATCTGTTCTAAAAAAAGTTCAGCACGCTTTGTGTCTTTTCCCTTAGCAGATACTACAAAATCTCCTGCCCCCAGGATTACATCGGGTTCTGATTCCTTTATGGCACGAATTAATTTTTCATTATTCTCTCCGTACTGCTTATTGTGCAAATCTGCCACAAGCAGAAACGTATGCTCCTTCTGAAAGGACACCCCGGGAATGGTAATGTTATAATGTGTCATCACAAAATGATTTCCCTCCCAGATAAAATATATTGTAAATAGTAGTACAACTACAATAATAGCTACTAAAATTCCTAACCAGTTCACACTTTTTACCTGATTTCCTTTCTAATTCGTCTATGTTCCTCCATGTATGCATATACTTAACTATAATTTCCTTATGCAAATGGAGTCATTATGAAACGTATCTTATCTATTTTACTATTGTTAGTTCTTTTTGTCTACCCATTGTTTTCGAATAAAACACTGGCACATGCAGAGACATCTGACAATACAACACCTTCTGATGCCTCTGCTGCCCCTATCACTGTAACCGCACCTAATGCGTATCTGATGGAAGCATCCACCGGAACAGTATTATATGAAAAAAATGCAACTGAATCAAAACCGCCTGCCAGCGTTACCAAAGTTATGACCATGCTTCAAATCTTCCGTGCCATTGAACAAAACAAAATTTCCCTTGATGATGTGGTCACTGTTTCTGAGTATGCCGCATCTATGGGAGGTTCTCAAGTGTTTCTGGAGCCAGGGGAAACACAGACAGTGGATACCTTGTTAAAATGCATTGCTGTTTCCAGCGCAAACGATGCATGTGTGGCCATGGCAGAACATATCAGCGGAAGTGAAGAGGCCTTTGTGGAAGCCATGAATGCCACTGCTAAGGAGCTTGGCATGGAAAATACCCATTTTGCTAATACCAATGGTCTTACTGCCGAAGGACATGTAACCTCTGCAAAGGATATTGCCATTATGTCCAGAGAACTAATTACAAAATACCCGAAAATATTTGACTATTGCTCAATCTGGATGGAAGATATTACCCATGTCACCAAAAAAGGTTCTACCACTTTTGGTCTGGCAAATACAAACAAGTTCTTAAAACGCTACGAATACGCCACTGGTCTGAAAACAGGCTTTACTGATATCGCCAAATATTGTATTTCAGCCACAGCACAACAGAATGGTATTGACTTGATTGCAGTTGTTATGGGGGCTGACACACCGGAACGCCGTATGCAGGATGTTATCACTATGTTAAATTATGGTTTTGGAATTTGTAATCTTTATGAAGATAAAAATGACGAACGGTTAGATGCCATTCCGATAACCGGCGGAACCAGTGACTCTGTCACCTGTCATTATGAAAAGTCCTTCCAGTACCTTGATACAACAGGGGCTGATCTATCTAAAGTTGAAAAAAAGCTGGTCTATAACGAAACACAGAATGCCCCTATCAAAAAGGGAGACGTTGCCGGTAATGCAGTTTACTACATAAATGGGAAGGAAATTGGTTCTGTTAATCTACTCTATGATTATGATGTGGAGACAGCAGGATTTTCCCATTATTTGATGGAGATATTTAGATATTATACATTATAGATGCCTGTATAAAAACATATTTTTTTCACTCTCATACCATTTTTTCAGTTGTTTTTGCAAATTAACAAGGTGTAAAGCCTTAATAAAAGACTTTACACCTTGTTACTGGTTACAGTTGTTGTGCTATCAATGAATTAATAGCCGGAAGTTCATACAATGTAAACGGGTCTATATCTATGCAATTAGATACATCCCTATTTCCTGTTAAATCCCATGCTAAAGTATTATTTAATACTGTACATGTATCTTTGAACACCTGTATATCCTGTAATGGTTTAAAAATTTCACCATGCAAACAATTAGTTACATCATATTCAATGATTTTCCCATCATCAAAGAATACTTGCACGTGATAGTTGTTTAAAGGTATTACTTGTACAACTGTTGGAAAATAATCTTGCATAGTCACACCCCTTTTAATCATTATATCATATAGGTAATTGCGAAACAAGTTTGCAATTACCTATTTATCTCTTAATCACTTCAAAAAACTACCTGTATTTTTATCTGCCACAAAGTTCGGTATGTTATATAGAACCAAAATATCAGTGATTCCTTCTGCTTCTATCAGCTCCGATATGTTTCCCCGGTAGTAACGGAAATCAATCATCAACGTTTCCTCATAATGATTAATAGCAAATGGTGCAAAGCAATGTGCGTAGGAATCTTTAATCAGCAGAAGCTTTCTGCCATTCTTATTCTCTGTTCCTATCCTCACAATGCCGTGGTTGCCGTCTAAGTATACGGCATACTTATCTTTTGTATCTAAATGGGACATTGCATATAGTGTATCTGACTTTGTCTGTAAATCATATTCTACTGAATATGTGGTTTCTGCTGTAGGATAATATAAGGTAATCTCATCCGGCTTTGTCACCACATTCACCTTCGAATACAACGTACCTAAGAAATCATCACTCACTACCTCTTCCTGAAAGTCTTCAAGCTTCCATGGGGTAAATCCCATTTCCTTCGCCCACTGTTCATAAGCATAATAGGCGCCTAATGCTGTCCAGTGATGGTCAGTGCGATAATACAAGTACTCACCTTTCTTTTCGGATAATGCTTGTATCAGATTCATGGCAGAGGTGCCTGCTATTTCTTCAAAATTCCGCAAATATTCTGCCTGGTCGAAAGTGCCTGCAAATGGTGGCAGCTTGTCTGACAGAATCGTTCCCGCTGTTGGCACCAACATGGCCTTTACACGGTCTTCTCCCAGTGTTACCTCATATTGGCTTAGGAATTCTGCCAGTCTTTCTGCATTTACCACGGCCTGTTCCTTATCAATCTCAGAATTCTTATGTGTTTCTACCAGATAATCATCACTACAGAAATACACACCATTAATTTCCCGCCTTCCTAAAGCTAAATCCAAGTAAGAAGTGGTGGTAATCCATGTATCTCTGCCAATAAACTGATCTGTAATATAAGTTTCGTAATCCGATCCAAACTTCCCCTTTACAAAATTTTCCAGCGAAAATACGGGCATTGTTGCCAATGCCCGATTCTCGTTATCAGAATATTTTTTTTCAGGAGTTAATATGCTTGCTACAGAAAGCCCATATAACAGGATTCCCATTGCTGCTATTGTCATAATCTGATATTTCTTTTTTGTCACTTTCTTTTTCCACCTTTATTTTTAGTCTAACTGGAACAACGCCTTTACTGCCATGTGCAAGGTTGTAATTCCTGCAGATGAAATCTTATCGTTTGTTACCTCGAATTTTATTTCACGAGCAGGGTGCGTTGTTGTACCATCTGTCCACTCTGATAAGTATTTTTTAGGATACTCAAGATAATATGTCTTTGCTGTCGTAAGACCGGTAAATTTATTATCTCCATTGGCAGTGATAGGTGAACCCGATTCATCATAGATCGTTGTAATATATGATTTCACTGCCATACCAGTAGAGTCAGTATACGTATAATAAATTGCACAATCATTAATTTTTGCATCTAAGTTATAATCATTAAGTTCAAAGTAAACTCTCTGTACATCTGTAGCAGAAAATGTCTCCTTCTTAATAGCATTTCCACCAGTTGTTACACTTGTATCCGGATCATACTCTTGTGAAATCGCAATACTATATGTGTGTGATTCCGTTTCCGTTGCATCTTTTACAACAACCTCTGGAGGCTCATAAGACTGACGATAGGCTGCAATCATAGTATTAATGAAAAGCTTTGTTTCTGTAACTGACAAATTTTTATCAGCATCAGTAGAATGTCCTACACCAGAATAGAATACATTATCTTTACTATAGATGTAATAGTTATTTGCTACATCATTAGGTGAAACACCATAAGTTACTGATGCACCCGGTGCATTAGAATCACTGTCCTGATATGCTATATTCCCCTTATCTGCTAAACAATACCAAACAGTAATCTCGTCATCCTCCATATTCAATTGATACCATTGCGCATGTGTTGCTGCTATCGTTGCATTCGGATCAATATAATACGGATAAGCTGTAATCTGCCCTTGATTTACTTGAGAAAGCCCAGTTGTCAAGTCATTATTATTATTAAAACCACTTCTTGTTGTAGGATTTAGAGAACATATTTCTTCACCTTTCGGACCTACAATCATATATTTAAATGGCATCTTATATTTTACATTTACA
>JBGVIB010000148.1:0-6638 GCA_045122835.1 Lachnospiraceae bacterium | reverse complement strand
GAATAACAGAGTGGCCAAATGCCGGGAACTGTAAAATCACGCTCTTTTCAGGTGCTGTCAGACGACAAATGTGATGGATGTTGAGAAGGAAAAATGGATTAAAATTTACCTCTTGACAAAAGTCACTTCATAACAGAAAGGTGTTCTGATAAAACGATACGCTATTATAGATGTAATATTGAAAAGATGTTGGAAACAATAAATATTTCGGTAATAAAGATAACAACCGGAATGCTACGAAAATATCTTGTAGAGTATCAATCAATAAATAATTGTGGAAAGGTAACTATCGATAATATTCGTAGAAGCCTTTCCACTTTCTTTTCGTGGTTAGAAGAAGAGGATTATATTGTAAAAAGTCCAATGAAAAGAATTTCTTCTTTCAACAGGAATTCGGGTAGGTGAATTGGTAAGGCTGAATATTGATGATATAGATTTCTCTGAGAGAGAATGTGTGGTTTATGGCAAAGGAGATAAAGAGCGAAAAGCATACTTTGATGCTAAAACTAAAATTCATTTGTTGAATTACGTCTTAGGAAAATGGGGAAAAGGATAGGGGCAGAAAAGGCACATCCACATAAATTTAGAAGAACAATGGCAACCAAAACGATTGAGAAAGGTATGCCGATTGAGCAGGTGCAAAAGATTCTAGGGCATGAACAAATAGATATAACGCTTAGATATGCTATGGTAAATCAAAATAATGTGAAGTTGTCGCATCGGAAGTATATATAATAGATTGATTTGTAACGCAAAATACGTTACAATAAAGAAAACGGAGGTGCATATGATGGGAAAAACAGCAACATTAAATTTAAGAGTAGATCCAGATGTAAAAGAAAAAGCAGAAAATGTGTTGGCTCAATTAGGAATACCTATGGCTACAGCAATAGATATGTACTTAAAGCAAATATCATTAGTAGGAGGAATTCCTTTTTCTGTTGTTTTACCAAAAGCGGCTAGTACAGTAAATGCAGATATGATGTCTGTGGATCAGATACATCAAAAGTTAGAAAAAGGATATGCGGATATAGAGAAAGGAAACGTTGAGGATGCAGCGAGTGCATTTGCGGCATTTAGAGAGAGGCACTAATGGAACAATATAAGGTGGAAATTACAAAAGAGGCATTACAGGATATGGAAGATATCTATAATTATATTGCATTAGAACTACTTTCTCCAGAGAATGCAATGGGGCAATACAATCGGATTGCCGATGAAATATTAACCTTGGATACGTTTCCACAACGTTATAGGATTATGGATTCAGAACCGGAAAAACAGATGGAATTAAGGCGAATGCTTGTAGATAATTATTCCGTGTTTTATACAATTCGTGGCGATATAGTTATTGTGACGGATGTTTTACACACAGCATCAGATATTGAAGCACGGCTTCGTGGTGTATAATGTGTTTCTTAAAACATGCGATTATTTGAATTTTACGTTCTATGAACACAATATCCTCGGGCAACTAAAATTAACACAATTCATATAAATGTGTAAAGATGAGTTGGTAGATATTTGGGATAATTCCTTTATTATAGAGATATAAGCTATGAAAGGAATTAAAACTATGGTAAAGAAAATGATGAAAATTGCAGGAATTGTATTTATAGTGTTGCTTATAGTTGGCATCGGTATTTTAGTATATTTGTGCTATCAAAATCTGCATTGGTGGGAAAAGGACATGAAGCAGATTGAGAAATTGGGTGTTGTGGAGAGGCAAGTTACACTTCCAAATGGGAATGTTATTAACTACGGAGAGTTAGGAGGAGATGGCCCGGCCCTTTTGTTGATTCATGGACAGATGGCTTCGTGGGAGGACTATTCTTCTGTTATGCCGGAGTTGCATGAGAACTGGCATATCTATGCAATTGATGTATACGGACATGGTGAATCTGCCCATGAAGAGGAAGTATATTATTTGGATATTAACGGGGATGATATCATTTGGTTTATTGAGAATGTGATTCAACAGGAAACCGTTGTAAGCGGACATTCAAATGGTGCTTTGACGGCTGCATATGTTGCTGCTTATGGTGGGGACTTGGTAACAGGTGTTGTGTTAGAAGACCCTCCAGTATTTTCAACACAGGGAGAAGATTGGGAGAATAGTTTTGCGTATCTTGATACCTATAAGCCTTTACATGACTATATTTCATCAGAACAGACAGAATGCTGGGAGGCATATTATTTAAGACATTGTTATTGGGGAGAGTTATTTATGAAGGACTCTATGCCAGGGATTGCAAATTATGTGCAGCATTACAGTGAAAGCCATCCGGGAGAAGAAGTAAAAATCTTCTTTATGCCGGCCAGTGCAACAACCGTTTTTCATTATGTAAAGCAATATGATATGTTGTATGGCGAACACTTTTATGATTTGACTTGGAACAACGGAATCACACATGAACAGTTATTGTCGGATATTGAAATTCCTTGTATTTATTTACACGCAAAAGAGGAAAAAGCAGATAATGGTGTTTATTTGTGTGCGGCATCTAAAGAACAGGCAGAAAGAGCGGTTGCGCTAATAGGAGATAATTGTCAGTTTATTGAAACAGAAGACAGCAATCATAATATTCATGGTATACACACGCAAATATATTTGGATGCAATCAATAGTTTTTTGAAAGAAGGTATGGAGTAGTATGCTTAAAGAAAATATATTAATGCTTCGTAATGTAAATGGATATTCGCAGGAGAAAGTTGCAGAGAAAATTGGTATTTCCAGACAGGCCTATGCAAAATGGGAAAAAGGAGAAACAGTTCCGGATGTGGAGCGTTGCCAGAAACTGGCAGACCTGTATGGAGTAACAATTGATTCTCTTGTGAATTATTCTGATAAGATAGGTACAACTACTTTGACTCCGGGACCAAAAGGAAAACATATTTTTGGAACAACAAAAATAAATGACCGTGGACAAGTTGTTATTCCAAAGAAAGCAAGAGAACTATTTGGAATAAATAGTGGTGATTCATTGGTTGTTTTAGGTGATGAGGCAGAGGGGATTGCACTAATTAAAGCAGGCATTTTTGAAAAACGATTAAATGATACATGGAATAGTATGAAACAGGAAATCAGCGATTAAGAGCAAACTTTCAGTTCTACGCAGAGAAAATGATAGCCAATGCAGGTGGTGCATTGGCTATCATACTATTCTTCGGTGTTTATGAGGTTACTGTAATATTTGGTTTTACCTGACAGGACATCATCATAAAAGCCTTGTTTCCAGTTAATATAATCAATGCATTCCTGCACTTGTTTAAGCTGTTCTACTAAGGATTTTCGTTTGATATCCAGTATCACTTTTCGCTTGGGTATGGTGGATTCTCCGGCTAAGCAGAGTTCTATGTATTCCTTCATTTCAGAGATACTCATACCACAATTTTTTAGACAATTTAAACTGTGAATCCAAGCAATGTCTCTCTCATCAAAGATGCGACGATTGTTTTTGTCACGCTTTACATTGGGAACAATCCCCTGATTACAATAGAATTTTAAGGTTTCGTATGGTAAGTGCGTTTGTTCGCAAGTTTCTTCATTGTAAACATAAAGATCTCCAAAAAATAAAAATAGTGCTTGACCGGTAGTAACTACCGATTGGTACAATGGGAGTGTATCATGGATACAGATTATTTTCAAGGAGGTTTTCAGATGGAATATAAGGTATTGAGCAATGGTGTGAAAATGCCACAATTGGGTTATGGTGTATATCAGGTAACAAAGGAAGAATGTGAGCGTTGTGTGTTGGATGCACTGAAATCAGGATATCGTTTGATTGATACAGCACAGTCTTATTTCAATGAAGAGGAAGTAGGTTCTGCAATTAAGAAAAGTGGGGTTCCTCGTGAAGAGATTTTTCTTACAACAAAGGTCTGGATTGAACATTATGGATATGAGGAATGTAAGGCATCCATAGAGGAATCTATGAGAAAGTTGCAGACAGATTACTTGGATTTACTATTACTTCATCAACCGTTTGCAGATTACTATGGAGCATGGAGAGCATTGGAAGAATACTATGAAGCCGGAAAAATCAGAGCAATCGGCATCTCTAATTTTTATCCGGATAGAATGATTGATATTGCGACATTTGCCCGTATTAAACCGATGATAAATCAGGTGGAAATTCATCCATATCATCAACAGCAGGAATCTAAGAACTGGCATGATAAATATGGCATTCAGATGGAAGCATGGGCACCTTTTGGTGAGGGTAGAGGTGATATGTTTACAGACCCTATGTTATCAGAAATTGGTGCAAAGTATGGAAAAACAGTTGCACAGGTTATTTTAAGATGGCATTTACAGAGAGGTATTGTAATCATTCCAAAATCTGTACATTACGAAAGGATGGTAGAGAATTTTAATGTATTTGATTTTGAACTGTCAGCAGAGGATATGGAAAAGATTGCAACATTGGATAAAAAACAGAGTGCATTTTTCTCCCACTATGACCCAAACATGGTAGAGTGGTTTGGCAAGATGGTGGAAGAGAGAAAGAAGCAGCATGATTGTACTAAGGAAGAGAAGAATTGGTAAAGGAGCAAACGATATGGCTAAGAAAATTTTGATATTGTCCGGTAGTCCTAGAAAGCAAGGTAACTCGGATTTGTTATGTGATGAATTTATGCGTGGTGCATTAGAAGCAGGACACATAGTAGAAAAAATCCGTGTACAAGAGAAGAAAGTAGCATATTGTACGGCATGTTATGCTTGCCGTGATACCGGAAACTGTGCAATCAAGGATGACATGGCAGAAGTATTAAATGCATCGTAGGTGCAGAAACTACAAGAGGTGTTGGCAAAACGGTTATCTGAAAATACTGTATTGTTTTATACACTGCATCAGATATTGAAGCGCGACTTCGTGGTGTGTAATTTTATAAAAGCATGCGATTATTTGAAGTTGTAGGAGAAAACGTTATGATTCATTATGACATTGATACAACTGAAAACGCATATTGCAACCTTGAAGGTGATGTTGAGTCGCTAATCGAATTGAAAAAAATTCTTTTCAAAAATGATGTGGTTCCTGACTTGGTTGGTTATCTCTCGTTTGACAATGCTCCAAATGTTTCTGTTTGTATTTCTGCACAGAAAGAATTGGGCTTTTTTATCAGCATTACAGATGATAAAAATACATACCTAACTTTAGGCGACAGTAATACATTAAATGAAACAGTAGATGTATGGGGGGATGGGCTTTATATTTCCAAGGGCTTATTTATACCTTTTTCCATTGCTTGGAAAGGTCTTGAGGAATATGTGATTTTTAATAAATTATCTGATGAAATAAATTGGATTACTTCTGATGAAATTCCGGAGGATGGCAATTTTATCTGTTAGATTTAGATTTGGGGGAGCGACAACGTTCAGTTTTATAGAGAGATTGAAAGCACGCATGAATTTGAAGTTGTAGGTGGTTAGATGAAGAAAAAGATATGTAGGTTTTTAAAGTTTTTAAGTATAATATTGCTATTATATATAGTTGTTAACTTGATACGTCCAACATGGACGCCGGCGATTAAAGGAGATAATAGTATTAGTGAATTGCGTAAAGTCAATATAGGCGATACCGAACTGGAAATAATGATAAGAGGTAATGACCGAGATAATCCCGTTCTTATTTTTGTTCATGGTGGACCATGTTGTTCTGAGATACCTTATGTAAGAAAATATCAAGATGAGTTAGAAAAGGATTTTACGATTGTACACTACGACCAAAGAGGGAGTGGCAAATCATATGTATTTGGAGAGGACTATTCAGAGATTACTGTAGCGACGCATGTAAGTGATTTAGTTGAACTTACAAAGTACATTGAATCATACTTAGAAAAAGAACAAGTGATTTTATTGGGGCATTCGTTCGGTACGTACATAGCTACAATGGCAGTAGCTCAACAACCTGAGCTATATCAGGCATACGTTGGAATAGGGCAGATGTCAAATCCTATTGAGGGGGAATTGAATAATTTGTATAGGTGTATTGAAGCTGCGGAGGAGGCTGGTAATGAAGAAGATACGAATTATTTGAAGATGCTGGAGCAGTCTGTTTTGGAAGGCGAAATAATTACTCCGAGAAATTATGTAAGAAAATATGGGTTTGCAGCAAGAAAAATTAATGATAACGGAGATTATTTATTGGGATTTTTATTCGGAACAGAATATAATTGGCTAGATGCAATTCGCTTTTATACAGCATCCATAAAATATCAGGATAATCTGATCGTGGAATCAACGAATAATCCTATTACACAGATTGTAACTGAAATTAATGTGCCAGTATATTTTGCAATGGGAAACTATGATGGAATGACATCGCCAGAGTCAGCCCAGAAATATTTAGATAATATAACTGGTGATGGAATAAAAGAATTTTTATTATTTGAAGAGTCTGCACATTATCCACAGTTTGAAGAAGAACAAAAGTTTTATCAGTGGATGAAAGAAACATTTAAGTAAATAGAGCGAAAATTTTAGGTTTACGGAAAGTTTGGATGCAACAGAATATTTGAAGTTGGTGGTGAAGCGTTATGAGAAGAAAAGATAGAGAGATTACAGATAACAGTATAATCTCGGAGTTTATTCGTAAGGAACAGATACTGCGAATTGCCTTTTATGATGAAGG
>JBGVIB010000147.1:0-3893 GCA_045122835.1 Lachnospiraceae bacterium | reverse complement strand
TTGACATGGAAGTTGCTGATGTTATCGCTGCCCTCGGCGAACCAACAAGCTATTATGAAGTTCCAAGCTGTGCCTTCGAAGGTCTTGAAAAAATCTATGACTACTCCAGCTTTGAAATTACTACTTATGAAGTAGATGACGTGGACTATATTGCTAACATCTATTTAAAAGATGACTTAGTTGCAACACCAGAAGGAATTTCTTTGTACATGACTTCCGCTGATTTAACAAGTGCTTACGGCGATAATTATACTGCATCAGAAGGTCAATACGTATTTACCAAAGACAACTCAAAATTAATTGTCATCGTAAATTCTGACTCAGAAATTCTTTCTATCCAGTATGGTTCTACCTTCCTTGACTAAGCGTATTACCTATTTTGCAAATATTTGGTCAAAAAAAGACTACAACCCCAAGATACATCGGTTGTAGTCTTTTCTTTTTTTAATAATATACTCAAAGATTTTATCTTCGTTCTAACATCATACCAGTCAAAAGTTCTCCATCACTCACTTCATAAGTAATTGTCACTCTGTCTCCTGCATTTAAAATCGTTGCTAACGGATACTCTGCACCATTAATCAGATAATAAACCTGCTGGTTCTCAAGTCGGATGAAATACCATGTATCTCCATCCATAACAGAAGAACGAATCTCTGCTATAACACCAGATGCATCTTTCTTCTCTATTTCCGGAACTGGTTCTGCTTCTGTAATACCATTTTTAATCATCAGTTCTGTGTAGTTAGCCTGACACTCTTCTACAGTTGTTCCAATAGCTACAATCTGGTACTGGCTTACATTTACCATGGCATACATTTTTACAAGCTGAGAAGCATCCTTTAAAGACATAAAGTATGTTGGTTCGCCACCCAAGTTCAAAAGAATCGGAAATGTCGCCTTATAGCTGTACTGCTGTACTGCACCCTGTGCTGAACGCATACCAGCCTCTTCATTGGCACCTGCACACGCATAATAACGCGCCTCTTTGGTTCTCTGATTTACCAGCATGAAACCTAAGTTACTTTCGTCGCCTGCTACAGATGTAACGCCTGTATATACCCATACATCATCATCCATTGCAATATAATTGTAACCTGAAGTTGTCTCTGTACAGCCACTCTGTCCTAAAATAGAGTTCCAGAAACCACCCTGATATAAACCATAATAATCGTACTGCTGCATAATTAAATCTGCACTACATACACGGTCAACCCATGTTGGAACATCTGCCAAATCATAATATTCATGTTCACCTGTTATCGCATTTACTAATACGGCACCTGTAATATCTGTTCCACCAAAAAGACCGATTGTCTTAGATATAACACTTGCACACCAGAACGGTGTTCCCTCTTCATCCACTTCAAAATTCACCGCATAGAACATCTTGGTTGGATAAGAAAAACGCAAATGACGATAAATATTACGATTGAAAATCTCGGAAGGAGAATATTTCATACCTTCCTCTAAACGATTAACACTTACTTCCTGAGTCACCATATCAATCAACAAATACGCCGGAATACCGTTACTTCTGTTTTTGAACCATTTAATAGCATCACCATAATCCAAATAAGTTGCACGTACCGGTCTGTCCTGATAATTAATCTGAGCCGAATTAGTATTAACCTCAAACTGGGAAACCAAATCAGATAACTCACCCATTTTCTTATTTGCAAGTGTATTTGCAGAATTGCTGTCAAGCATTGGAATCTGTTCCCAGCTTACCTCCTGCACTTCCTCTGCAAAATTACCGCTTTCGATAGGCAAAAGTCCTGCATAATCTTTGGCACGGAAAAATACATGTCCTGCCACACTACCAATCACTGAAATCACAAGCAATACTACCGCTGCAAGTACTGGAATTGTGCACTTCTTTAACAAATGCTTAAAATAATCCTTTGGACCTGTTGCTTTAAATCCTGTCACAACTAGATTGCAACCGCAATATACGGCACAAAGTAGCAACACAAATGCATAAAAATCTGCTGAATGCAGATTAAGCGCCGGAAGCTGTACATAAAAGTAAATCAGCCCGACTACCAGAGTTACTAAAATACTAATTAACATATAATCCTGGTATATTGTAATTGACTCATCTAACCGTCATTTACAAATATACCTTCTCCTTTCTATCAACCTTTTTATCCGTGGTTGATTACGATATTGTACATTTGTATGATGTAAATATGTGATGTGGATTTGTTTCTTGTCATCCTGTGGCTTTGACTACTTCAAGGAGGTTCTCACCACACCTTATTTCTAAATAATGATTAGTTAGATGAGTCTTGAATTCGTATCTTGTACCAGGTTTTACGAAGTAAGTGCTGTGGATAACACATTACATATTTTTTACGAAAGGAATGTATTATCATGATTTTAGTCGGAATTGACATCGGCAAAAACCAACACACTTTCTCCATCATTGACAAAGGAACCGGAGAAATACTATCCAATCCTTCTGTTTTTTATAACAATCAGGAAGGTTTCCTATTACTCATCAAAAAACTAAACAGCTATGCTAAATCAGATCTTCTTATTGGTATGGAAGATACCGGGCATTATCACTTTGCCTTACTTAAATATCTTCTTGACAGTCGCTATACTGTTGCTCTGATTAACCCTACAACTACTGACCTTACCAGAAAACTCCAAGGTGGCATTACAAAAAATGACCCCCTTGATTCTCTTACCATTTGTGATGTAATCGGCTCCAACCAACGTAAAAAACCATATCGCATTACAAAAGTGAATCGATTTGACCTTTATGAACAAAAGCAATTAACACGTCATCATCACAATCTGAAAGAAGAATTAAACACCTACAAAAATAGGCTTCAGAAGTGCATTGATATCGTGTTTCCTGAATTTAATTCACTATTCCGTTCAAAGTACGGTATTGTTTACATGAATGTTTTGAAAACATTTGCTTCTGCTGATAACATCGCCAACTCTGATATTAAGACTATCAGTAAATGCTTTGAGGTTGTAGGACGTGGAAAACGAATTTCTCTTTCTGCACAACAGCTTAAAACAGCAGCCAAAGCTTCTGTCGGCATACCTTCTGTTGCTGAAGAAATTCAGATCAGACACCTTGTATGTCAGATTGAAATGATAGAAGAACAACTTTCTGAAATAGACAAAAAGATAGAAGAGTTCTCCTTACAAAACAACTCTCCTATCCTCTCCATACCAGGAATTTCTCACTTCTCTGGTACTTCCATTTTAGCGGAATTAGGAGATATTTGCAACTACACAAAAGCGTCTCAGATAATTAAATTCGCTGGTGTTGCTCCATATCACTATGAATCCAGTCAGTTTACTGCCCAGCACACAGCAATAACCAAGAAAGGTTCCCGGTATCTGAGAAAAACTCTGTATCAGATTATTTTACCGGTTATCAATTACAACAGAGTCTTCACTGCTTACTACAACAAAAAGTTAGCCGAAGGAAAAGGTCACAGATGTGCTCAGGGGCACTGCATCAGAAAACTTTTAAGAATCATCTATCATCTATTAAGTACAGGACAAACCTTTGATCCTGCGTTACTGATGTAGCATAAATACAACCCAGCTTATACAACGAGCCTTCTTTGAAAGGTCTATTTGTTGTGCCACAAAATCCATAATTATTCACATATTTTCAAAGTACATACTTTTGCTAACTAATATTTAATTTTTTAAAAAACCACTTGATTTTTATATAGTTAGCTCCTATCATTATCCCATTGCGGGTTATGATAAGAGGATATCATTTGTCAATAGTATTTGCATTGGACGGTTAGTCCAATGCCTTCTATGCCACTGACTGATATATTTTCTTGTAATATGCCATAAATCGTTTCTGTCTCGTTTGAGAACAACTATGCTCTATGTCGTAGATCACCGGT
>JBGVIB010000146.1:0-9918 GCA_045122835.1 Lachnospiraceae bacterium | reverse complement strand
CTACTTGCCCCAGAACCGACCTTTACGCTTTTTTATTTACATTCCACTCTGGTTACATTCAAATTTCTTTGTGTTCTTCCATCCTCTGCCGGTTGTTGTCATTTACATTCCACTCTGGTTACATTCAAATACATAACCTAGCTTTAGTCTTTGAACCAGTAAAAACATTTACATTCCACTCTGGTTACATTCAAATACTTTGTCTCCCCGGGATGTGTGGAGTAGTATATGATTTACATTCCACTCTGGTTACATTCAAATCCGTCCCCTCACAACGCCCATTTTTAGCGGCTTAAGGGTATCATTTTTGTCGTTCTTAGAAAAATTTTATTTATTTTACTTTCTTCTAATATCCATTCACACATTCATCTACACAAATTCCTGAGAAAATAAAGCTTTGTCGATGCCCCATGTTTCTTGCGCTATGTATGGTCGACAATTAAAGGAAGTTACTTGTCTTATCTTCCTGCGTTCCCCATAATTCCTTTGCCAGCCATTTTTCATTTCTACTGGAAAATACAATTACAGAATCCAATTCTTTTCTAATGAGAGGTTCTAATTCTTTTCGCAATCGGTATAATGCCGACTCCTTAATATTACCCTCAAAAACAGAATTTTGTATATGAACCAAATACTTTTTACAAATCTTAAATACCTTTGGAAGATTTTTCTTCCCTTGTTCATCTACCACAATATCATACACCAAAATTACATACATATACAACCACCTATTCCCTTTTTATAGAGCCATATCATCTATAATACTAAAGTGTGTCTAAAAATTCATTCCTACAATCTGCACGCCCCACTTTGTAGTGAACTTTGCTATAAATTTAGTCAACCCATCCCACTAAATTTATAGTAAATTCACCACAAAGTGGATCGCACATCTTGCAGAAAGCGATTTTCATACATGCTCTAATATAGCGTTTTCGAAATATCTGAACCAAATCACTTGCCTATTTTCCTGATCATACATATCAAAATTATCATCCAATGCTACCACCAGATCTCAAATCCTTCATATTCCTTCTCGCCAATCAGATGCTTTATCAGCTTATATAATTCTAACCGAATCAAATATTGATATGAGACATTTTTTCCTAACTCCCTGTGCTTGATAGTAGTTGATAAACGCTCATCCAACTCACTCACAATAGTCTGAGAAGCTGCTTTTGTCAGCTGCAATCCATTTAAACCATCCGTAAAGCTACGCTTGGTAATCTGCTTTTTGTTAAGCAAAGAAAATAGTAAACGGTCCCCTATCAATGGCTTAAAGACCTCTGCAACATCTAATGCCAGAGAAAAACGTCGATTACCCGGTTCATGGAGATAACTAATCGTCGGATTTAACTGTGTCTTATAAATTTCAGAAAGCACCTTTGTATAAATCAAAGAATTTATAAAGGAAATCAGACTGTTCATTTCATTGTCAGGCGGGTGCATTACTCTTTTTTCAAACTTTAGATCCTGATCAATGATGTTATCCCATGCCTTGTAATATTCTTTTCTTATGTTGCCCTCCACTCCCATTAACTCCTGAATTGATCTGGTCTGCAAAATATGTTTTCGGTGAGAAGCAATCACATCCATTTCATTCTGTACATCTTTTCCTCTGCCATTGTAATAACGAAGATTTCTAAAAATATTGGCAGAAGCAGCTACGATAATCTTCTGTGCAATCTCCAAACGCTTATCTGGTCTCATATACGCTGCTGTCTGTTGCACCAGAAGCTGGCCGGATAAAAGCTGTTCCTTTGGATAAAAACTTCCCGTATAAAACTGATAGTAATTAAAAAAATGCATCGCTATTCCATACTTGGAAATTAAATTTAAAAATGCAGTATTAAACGACATTTCAGACATGACATAAATATCATTAATATCTTCTATGGGCAAATCACGTTTTTCTCCTTCTGCATTTTTAAATACTAGTGTATTATCTTTCCTTGATAATGTCCCATCCGAATATACATAAAAACTTCTTGACATACCTTCCCCCTTATTCTGACTTATACCCTTCAGATTTTCCCACGAACTGTGAAAGTGTCACACAGTCTTGTTCTGAATCGTTACAATCCCACAGTCTCATCCTACTCTTAGATGTAACATAAATCATGGTAAGCACACTTTTTACAAATCCCCTGTTTTTCTAATGTAGGTGGAAATGGCTGGTGAATAATCCTCTTAATATGATCCAAAACATGCTCTAATTCCTCACAGTCTGCATCAGTTAGTTCCACAACAATACTCTGCTTCAACAAGGGATAATCAATTTTGCCCGTCATATCTTCTACTCCACGTTTCCGCAAATAATACAAATAATATTTTACTTGCCAGATACCGGCATCTTCTATGTTTCGGCTTTTCTTTACTTCATGGAGTACACCATAATTTCTGATAAAATCAATATTAATGACACCGTCAATTTGAATGTGTTTGTCATCCCTGGCATAGGAAGCTTCATCTAATGCCTTTCCTAAACTGACATTTTCATCATTTTGCTCCATTTGTAAGTCATGAGAAAAATACCATAATTTGCGCTTGCAAACATAGTAATAATACACCATCATTCCTGAGATTCGTTCTTCCATAGGCACTCCCCCTATAAAAATGTACCAGCTTGAGGTTGCTTCGGCTTAGATTCCTGTTCCATCTTCTCCATGCCTGCAAATCCAATTTCTTCATCATACAGACATCTCATGACAGGTATTTCCTCATATCGGCTCAATCGTACACTTGCTACTTTATTGGCAGCTTTATTTTTTGCATCATAATAGTGACTGACAGAAACGCAACACTGCCGAATCTGATTCATTGCCTGCAAACGCTCTCCCCATGAAATATTGTCACTTGCTATGATTTCTTCCCACGCCTGAATATCTGCTTTATTTTCTTCATATACAACTTCCGGAATTATTTCTACCGATGCAATATTTCTCAACTTACTTTCATCTGGAGTTTTTAAATAAGCATACAGATTCTCAATATATTGATATGTGCTGTCATATTTCACACGATACTCTGACACTGCTAATTTTTCCTCAGATAAATATTCCACGATTAATGTATTCTTTTTTTCTTCTGTCAAAATCCCTGACATTTCGTGGACAGCTTGTTTGGATAACTCATAAATAGTATTATCCACAAATTTATATTTCTTTGCATTGCCTTGAAGCAAGGTATACACAAAGCAGTTCGGCACATCCACAGGCTTCTTTCCTTTTCTGTTGCAACGACCCAAACGCTGAAACAACGAGAAAAGATCCATAAGCTCCGTGACCAAATAATCGAAATCAATATCCAGACTTGCCTCCACAACAGAGGTACTAATCCAGATTTCATTTACCTCTAAAAATTCACCTGCACCATCAAAGGTCTGCCCCACTTTTATGATATCTGATTCCTTCTCTTTTCTGTGTACCTTTGTAAATTTACTATGTAACAAATGAACAGACACAAGCTCCTCATTTTCCTCGCAGATATCTTTCAAAGCCCGGTACATTTGTTGTGCTGTATCAATACTGTTGCAAATCACCAGTAGCTTATTTTTCGGTTTCCTTTTCTTACATTCCTTCCAATGTTCCCACACCTTGTCTGCTGTCAGAACCTCATCATGCACAGATACATGATGCCTAATGGTTCCTTCACTTGAAAAATCTGCTTCTTTAAAATCTCCTCCTAAAGCCTCCGCAATCCTTGCTTTTGCAAAAGGGGGAAGTGTTGCTGTAACAACTGCAATTTTTCCTCCCATATCACATATCAGTTTCATTCCATAAACTAAATATGCCAGCAGCTCTGGATCGTACATCTGAATTTCATCAATAATAATTCCAGCATAGGAAAGGGTAGAAAGCTTATATTCATATCCTGGATATTTATACACAAAATCAAATATCTGGTCTAAGGTGCATACAGTAAGAGGCAAAGACATTTGTCTGCTCTTGCTGCAATAAGAGAAAAAGTTATCCTCCTGCTGTTCATAAAAGCCTTTTCCCATATAGTAGGATTGCATATCGGAATGAAGCAGTCCTATTTTATTTTCCACATCCGTTACCACAATTTCTTCTGCAATCCGGTCATACATAGCGTTGATTGCTGTGCGCAGTGGCAGTACAAAAAAACCTTTCCGATTACCAAGCCATAGCAAACCCGCTTCCGTTTTTCCCATACCTGTAGGTGCTGTTACTATAAGATTTTCCTTCCTATTGGTAAGACAAAATTGTTGTAATGCATTCCATGTATACCCTTTTCTCTGTAATTTTTCTATTGAAAATGTTTGAAGGTTTTCTTCTAAGAAATCATTTTTAATTTCACAAGGTATACCTGCACTGGCACTGTAATCGCATTTATGCAAAAAGCCTTTTAGTTTAATTACAAATCCGTTGATGCTTTGAATAAACTGCCTGATTTCCCCTGCATATTCCTCTGCCAAATCCCATGCATCAGGTTCTAAATACGCATTAAATTCCTCTAATGCTTCTCTAATTCTATCTTCTTCCCCATACATAAAATCTAATGGATTTTCATTTCGGTAATGATGGTACAATACCACAAATACTGCCATTAAATAGTCTTCTTCTGTATCAAAGATATCCTTTGGCAGAAAATACGCAGATAAAATCTGATGAAACACTTCTTTTTCAGCATTATACTTATATTTTCGTTTCAGTCTCGTCTGAAATTCATGATTCAGTTTTCCATAATCGTGGTATTCGCAGACTTGCAGAAGCATTCGATATAAATGCGAATCGTTGATATAACCATTTTCAAATAAATACTCAGCTCTTTCCTTTAACTTATCCGTGTGTTCCCTAATGGTTTCCTTTTCTTTTGCCATTGATACAGATAAGTATTTTTCTAACTCCTTATTTTTTACTGCTGTTTTTCCATCCATACTTTTCCTCTCATTCTGCCGCTTTAACGGCACTTCATCTATAAGGGATTTTTAACCATTAGGCAAAATTTATTCTGTCACTGTAATAGCCTTTCATTCGGAGGAACTTTATGGGTCTCATAAAGCTCCTCTCCTTGAACCCCTATCCTTCATTTTCTACTATTAAACCAAATCTACGATACACTCCATGTTTTTTCCATTCCATTCAATGGTATCCACCCATACATGTTCTGTAGGCTCCTTGATATAATATGTGGATGTGTATAATACACTTTTCTTCTTAAATTGTCTCTTACCATCCACAATAGTATATTCTTTGTTTAAGCTATAGCGCGTTCCTTTCTTAAGTATGTTCTCCGCCCTGTCGCTAATCTGTATTCCATTTTCCGTCTTATCCTCTGCAATGTCCATAGCAGATAGATAAGCGGAATATTCCCCACGATAACTTACTTTTTTACTTACAGGCTTCAATTCAACCAGTTCACACTGCTTTACTTCCACAAAATCTTCACTGCGCCCAATGGCAGTCAGATTGTGAATGTGGTTACAGATATCAATCAATGTCTCATGGTCACTTTGTACATGAATAATTAATTCCACATCTGTCAAGACCTCATAAAATTTAGGTCCTTTCACCAGTGTACGGAAATATGAAATTGGCTTTTTGTACTGTTCTTCTTCATACTCTGTCAAACGTTGCTTACAAATTTTTTCTAATTCTTTAATTTCTTTTTCCCGTTTTTTAATAGATTCCAACCGTTCCATATCCTGTTGATATTGTTTTTTTAAGACACTAAGGGTGCTTTTTCTTTGTTTCATTCTGTCTGTCAAGCGTTTATATCGAGTGGTCTTAAACTCTTTTATTGCATCGCTAATATCCTTTAATTCACGATATTCTTCCAACAACTCCTGATTATGGACCTGTATGGTAATTCCCTTTCGAAAACTGTTCCCCTGGGTTTTCTTTCCCGCTGCTACCATATCATAACCACAGCTTAACAAATCCGGATTTTTCATTTTTACTAAAATGTTTCTATCATCCTGCAGGGAGTTTAAGAAAATGTTTTCTGTATAAACCTGCTTTTTTAATGCACCATATTTTCCTTGAATGCTTACATTCATTTTGTGATATTCCCGGTAACCACATGCTTTATGCAGCGCACCGATTACCATAGAAAATGGTGGCAGGGGATATGTCATTTTGTTGTCTATGGATTCTTCCTTTCGATAGTTTGCTTCATTCTGAGTCAAACAAATCCTTACAGCTTCCATTTTCATCCCTCCTGCTAAATCTGATAGTAAGTATCCACTTCCTTTTTCAATGTTTCAAAAAATTCTTTCATGGAAACAGGATTCAGTTCTCTTACAATATCATCTTCGTTTGCAAACTGGCCACCTTTTACCACTGCCGTCTGGTATCCTTCTGCTATCTTATCCTTTAAATCTTCGGAAATCAGCAATTTATCGTTTTGTACCTTTACTACATTTTCGAAGTAATGTGTCTTACGTTCTGACATTCCACCAGCAATAAACAACGGCTCTGCGTTGTCCAGATTGCCCTTTACTACCAATGATAAATGTGCCACTGCATCCAACAGATTTTTGACACGCTCTGCCTTTTCCTTATTATCTGCCTCTGCACCAAAATTTTCATCTACGCCTACACGTTCTAAATCAATTGTTAAACTATACACTTTTAAGGACTTATCATACTCATACTGATATGGCATTAAGCCAGATTCCTTTGCTTTTTCCTGAAGGTTCAAACCATTAGCTTTCGCATAATTGCTTGCCAAATATAAGTTATTATGGAAACGTGTATCATTTACAAATGGTTCACAGGAAATGGCATCTGTAAGATAGAAGGAACTATTTCGAATGTATGTCAAATCTTTTGTTGACATGTATCCCCCCTCTAAAGCACGACAGGTTGCCGCATTCAGTTCCTCTGTCACTAATTTCTGCATTGCACCATCATTAGCAGTCTGTAAATCTTCGTATAATCCAGCCTGTACACAGATTGCATTTTTCAAACTTTCTCTGCTTCGTGTGGCATACACTTTACGATTCCGATATACTTTCTGCACGCTGGAAATATTTCCTAATCCCTCTGAATAGTTACTTGTCATGTTTGCCACAATGGTTACTGTAATTGCCTGTTTCTTCATAGCTTTTTCCTCCCCATATTAATCTTGTTTCTCTTTTACCTTTTTCTCAATCAATTCATTTGCAAAAGCAAATGCAATATCTTTGTTTGCTTCAAAATCTTCATACAGTGGGAACACAAAGGAATAGTACTCCCCAGTATAATTAGATAACTGTAATAAAATTTCTTTTACTCTGTCATAATCATGTGCCACTAATGCACTAGTCAGCTTTTGACGATAGGAAGTTATCTTATTTCTTCCATTATTTTCCTTTAGATATTGTACTGTTTTGTATGCACTGATTCTGGCACTTTCCATCTTTTCTGCTAGGTTTTTATCCATATTTCTCACTCCTTTTTTCAAATGTGGATTTAACTCAATTAATCGTTTTGTTACAGAAGTCGTATAGTTAGCTTCCTTTGCAGCAGCGTTTTGCTTAAGTAAAATCTCAATCAGATAATCCATATCCTGTTCATTTAAACAGCAATCTAAAACCTCCTGCTGCACATTTAACCAATAATCTGGTCCCACTTGTACTCGTAAATTCAGCGCATCTAAATTTTGTATTTTATTCAATGCTTCTAATGAAGACTGTCGTACATACAAAGTTTTGAAGTATTCACTGTCCCTGCTTTTGCATATAACCTCTATGTCGCATTTCAAAAAGTCCTTAGACTCTGCTAACAGCTTAAGAAAATCCGACCATTGGTTGCCGGAACTATTTTCCTGATGCTCTAGACGTTCTTTTACATGGACTGTGGTTGCTGATAATTCATTTACTGAATAATTATTATTGAAAAAGAAACTTTCATATGTATTCGTAAATGCAAATGGAATAAAATCATATTCTAACATATCATTTCCCACAAATGTGTTTATGTTAAATTGATATGCTGCCGCCTTGCTTTTCCTACCCTCATCCATATTGTAGCCTAACAGCCTACAATGTGGATTCTTCTCTGAAAATAACAGATTAGAATTGGCATAATTGGTATACATATTCTTCTTATTCCGGAATGTTTCCCGTAGGATATCTACCCGGTTCTCCTCAAGCAATGTCAGCAATTCCTTACTGTTGCTTCCATCAAATTTTCTTTTTCCAAATACTTTTTTCAGTGTTGTGTTAGAATTAGAACCAGTCAGTAAATCATTGACTAACTTAATCTGCTCCTCGCTCCATTCGTCTTGACATAATAAGGCATTTGCACGAGTATACTGGAGGTCATCCTTATAATAATCTTGTAAAAAATTGATATATCTCTCTTCCGTAATGCTATCCTGCTTATAGAGGATTGCTTCATATCCTACACAAGCATCCTGCAATTCTGCTTTCTCCTGCTCTGACAGGGCGGAAAGCTCCTGTGGCATCTCCTTCCTTTGAAACCGTATCACCTTATAAAAAGATGTATGTTCTGGTTCATGGAGTCCACAGAAATCAAAATACAGCTTTAATCCTGTCAATGCAGCTGCAGAACGCCAATCATCCGGCACTAATATGGTGTCAAATGTTTCATCCTGTATTTTAATTTTCAAAAATTTCACCACCTTCATCCAATAACATGTTGCATAAGCCGAAGCCTGCGGATTTACGGCTCCCCACTCCTGCTTTTAGCAGATAATTAAGCACTGCCTTGTCGCCTTTTAACAACAAATCTCCCAGTGTACACTCAAGCTTATTGCCATAATGCTTCACTATGATTTTTTTGCAATTAACTGGAATAATCTGCACATCATCTGCCAGACTTTCTGAAAATCCTGCTGCCAACAGCTGGCTTTTTATTACTGTTTTTGCTTTCTGCTGAAAGTCTGGGTGTGCATAGGAATAATAATAATCCTTATTTCCCTCTTTGGTATGTTCACGAATGCATAATGGACTAAGCATATGAACTAATACCTGCTTTCCTCTCACATCCTGTTCTCTTTTTTGTACTACATTTTTTAATACCATGTAGTTACCATTTTCTAATGGAAATGATCGATTTTTCTGTTTCAAAAATGCAGAAAAAAATATAAAGCTTGTCATATCATCTGCTGAGGAAAAGGTCATGTTAATTCGATTTCCTTCTATGCAAATGTGCTCCTTTTCAAATGCAGGCTTCTGCATATGAACAGCAAATGTAAATGGCTTTTCTTTCCCCTTTTCGTAATACCGTTCAAAGTAGGTACCTTCATTTACTTCTGACAAGCATTTTTTTAGAAATGCGATAAAAGACTTGCGATATTCCAGTGGCAATTCTGGCTTGCTCACTTGAAATTCAGCTACAAATTTCATATTCTCACCCTCTTTACTATCTATTTACACACTATGTTATACTATTTTGGTTATTTTGTCAACTTTTCCCATTATCTTTCTATTTTTTTCGTCATTTTGATTGCGTGTTATAAAAATCATTCTATGCTAACAATGACTTCCTGCAGAAAATTTTTCTGAGAATGTATAACAAAAAACGAAGACATAGCAGGCTATATGTACTAAATTTATAAGCAAATTTCATCGCAAAGTGGGGTGTGCACATTGTAGGAATGAATTTTCAAACGTGCTCTATAATAAAACAAAAAAGGTGTCCAATGATTGATATGCTTCTTATCAAATAGTAGTTTTTACTTCTAAACTATCTACTTTAAAAGAATCCTATCACATCGTCAGACACCTTTTTTTTATTTATCCACTACCCTTAAATCACCGTCAAAATCCCCATAGATTTCAAGAACAAAATCACCAGAAGAATCGGCGCAATATAGCGAATCATTACAATATACAATTTCTTTCTACTGAACTTACATCCAGTCTTTTCTGCTTCATCAATTACCAGAGATGGCTTTGTAATCCAGCCAATGAGAATACAAGTACCGATTGCCACGATTGGCATCAGA
>JBGVIB010000145.1:0-9304 GCA_045122835.1 Lachnospiraceae bacterium | reverse complement strand
TCTTAGTCGGACGAGGCTAATTTATTAGCCTTTAGGAGATTAGTTCACCGGAACGTTGGCTCGGTCTGCGTGGAACCTTCTGCACCTGCCACCGGCGTACGGGTAGCTACTATGATTAAACATTCACACAAACCAGAATTTATCATTCACAACATTGCCCTATCAACTACTATCCCATGCTAGATCGTATCCCTAAATTCATTCCTACAATCTGTACGCCCCACTTTGTGGTAGCATTTGATATAAATTTAGCACACGTAGTCCAACACATACTAAATTTATATTAAATCCCCCAGAAAATGAATTACACATCTTGCAGAAAGCAATTTTTGGGACGCGCTCTAGTGTACTGACATTTATAATTAACTTATACTACTTGTCTTATCATCTACATTGTTGTCGTAAGTCCACACAGCCACCGCCACACCTTTTTCCTCCGCTTTGCCAAGTGTAGTATATGCAGCACAGTCAGTTCGAAAAATCAACAGGACAATACATTAATATATCATGTTCAAAATAACTACTATCACTTACATATTTCCTGCATAGATATCGTGTCGTTATTTTTGAAATGATATACCTGCATATACTTTTTTGCACGATATTTTGTAATCCCTTAGATGATGTTTCAAGTGAACATTTTTATATGAAACATTTTTACATAAAACATGTTTCACGTGAAACATCTACCTCACGAAACATTTTTTAGATAAAATAATTACAACCATCCTATATACCTTTTTCAATTACAATTCGTAACTGTTCAGTCCTCTCATAGGTTACCAATGTTATTATGAATTGCATTCATAATAACAGGCCAAAATCCATGCAGAATCACCTACGGTGATGGATTTTGGTCTGCTGCCACTACATTTTCATACGGACTGTGCAGTTCAGCACAATACAAGCTTGTATTGTCCTGGTTCTGAATAGTTACCAAATAGCTACATTAAATACTAAAATGTATTAATATCTTCACCTTAATATTTATTCTTCTGTTTCTATTGCTTCTTCCTCTGCCGCCTGTACAGGTGCTGTTTCTTCTACCGGCTGTTCACCTAGTGCATAATGCTTTCTAACCTGTTCTTCAATCTCCATCATCTCTGCTTCATGCTCACGCAAGTACTGCTTTGCATTCTCACGTCCCTGGCCAATCTTATTGCCATTGTAAGCATACCAAGCACCACTTTTCTGCACCACATTACAATTAGCTGCAAGATCCAGAATATCACCGGCTCTTGAAATGCCTTCTCCAAACATAATATCAAACTCTGCTTCTTTGAATGGTGGCGCAATCTTATTTTTTACTACTTTAATTCTTGTTCGGTTACCAACAATCTCTCCTCCTTGCTTCAAAGATTCAATTCTTCTAACATCCAGACGGATAGAAGAATAGAACTTAAGCGCACGTCCACCAGTAGTTGTCTCCGGATTACCAAACATAATACCAACCTTTTCACGAAGCTGGTTAATAAAGATTACAATACAGTTAGACTTGCTAATAACAGCTGTCAGCTTACGAAGTGCCTGAGACATCAATCTTGCCTGCAGACCTACATGGGCATCTCCCATCTCACCATCAATCTCTGCCTTAGGAACCAGCGCGGCTACAGAGTCTACAATAATAATATCCACAGCTCCTGAACGTACCATCGTCTCGGTAATCTCTAATGCCTGTTCTCCATTATCCGGCTGTGAAATATACAGATTGTCGATATCTACACCTATCTTCTTAGCATAAGCCGGGTCCAAAGCATGTTCTGCATCAATAAATCCTGCAATACCTCCACGTTTCTGCACTTCCGCTACCATATGAAGGGAAACCGTTGTCTTACCACTGGATTCCGGACCATATACCTCAATAATTCGTCCACGAGGAATTCCACCCATACCTAATGCAATATCAAGACTTAATGAACCTGTTGGGATTGTCTCCACATTCATATGTGCCCCTTGCTCTCCAAGCTTCATTATGGTACCTTTACCGTACTGTCTTTCAATCTGCGACAATGCCGCGTCTAATGCTTTCTTCTTATCTTCATTCATGAATCTTCTCTCCTTATATACGAACTAATGTTTGTTGCAATTATAATACAACATATGTTCGGTATTGTCAATACACTTTTTGCGGGGAAAACAAAACAACACTGTTTAGAATCATCAACGTAGAAAGCTACAAGCTTCCCACTATTTTCTGATAATTAATAAATAATAGAAATAACACCAAAATTATACGATATAATTCAAAAAAAATCAACAGGCATTGATGCCTGTTGATTTTTTTAAATTGCGCTTGCCAATAAACTTGGGCTTCCATGAATAACCAGCTTCGCTGTATCATCCAGATAATGATGTGATTCATTGATTAAGACCAGCTTATCTCCCTGATAATATTTTACAAGACTAGATACCAGATTTGTTGTCATATCATCACCAAGCACTAATAATAAATCTGCATTTTCTACTGCATTTACTGCCGCTGTCATAAGAGAATTATCAATCATTTCTCCCATAAGCATCATACCCGGGTGAATTGTCACACCACAATGCTCACATAAGGGAACCATTTCCTTATAATTCTTCAGATACTCTACGGAATATTGTCTTTTACAACGGGGACAAAAATTTCTATGTATGTTGCCATGCAGTTCAAGTACATTATGGCAACCCATTTTCTGCGGAATACCATGGACGCTTCCCGTGATAATCGCTTTCAATTTACCACGTAATTCTAGATTATTCAGTGCATAAAATGCTGGGCAAGGCTCACCCTCACGAAGCAATTCATTTCTGTAATATTCATAAAACTGCTCAGCTCTTGTATTAAAAAAACGTGTACTAAGAAACTCCTCCGGCGAATAACCATATTTCATCTCTGTCTCATAGGCATGCTCTGCAGCACGATGATTTGGATAATGACTCTCATTTACCAGCCCCATACCGGCCAGACAAACAATATTATCAGAGTCCTTTAACATAACATGCAGTAATTCTAATTTCTTTTGCATAGTTATCCCTCCTTTTTGCTGACTACATCTACAAGTGAGTGCGAACATGCCATCTACTTACCCTTGTATTATCTTTGCATATTCACAATATTGCAGTTACAATCCAAAGTTGTTTAACAGCTTTTGTTCTCTCTATAACTATATTTTATCATATATTGTCTAATTCTTCACGTTGTTCAAATATAATTGTTGTGCAATTCTCCTTTTCACACTCACAAGGCAATATTTTATCAGCATTTTTCGGGATTGTAAATGATATAAAAGTCCTACATTTTACGGAAACGTTCATATCTTCTGCTGCGAATTTCTTCAGCAGACAAAGTCTTATATTCTTCAAGGAATGAATCCATAGCCTTGGCAATATCTCCCAAAATGTCCTCCATATCACCATCTCCTGCTGGTTCTGGTTCCTCAATAATGCGCTCCACAATGCCAAGTTCTTTTAAATCTGACGCTGTAATTTTCATCACACCAGCGGCTTCTTCTGCACGCTTGCTGTCCTTCCATAGAATCGATGCAAACCCTTCTGGTGACAAAATGGAATAAGTAGCATTTTCAAGCATCCACACTTCGTTTGCTACAGCTAATGCCAATGCACCACCACTTCCACCTTCACCAATCATTATGCTAAGAACCGGAACCTCAAGAGCTGACATTTCCATAATATTTCTGGCAATTGCCTCACCTTGTCCACGTTCTTCTGCTTCCAGTCCACAAAACGCTCCTGGTGTATCTACAAAACATATAACCGGACGTCCAAACTTTTCTGCCTGTTTCATCAATCGAAGAGCCTTGCGATATCCTTCCGGTGAAGGCATTCCAAAATTATGTTCAATGTAATCCTTGGTATTTTTTCCTTTTTGAACACCGATTACGGTTACCGGTGTACCATGGAAGTATGCTATACCACCAACAATTGCTTTATCATCTGCCAAATGACGATCCCCATGCATTTCCATAAAGCCATCAAACAAACCTTCTATATAATCTAAAGCATTTGCACGCTCCATTTTTCTAGAAAGCTTTACTCTCTCCCACGGAGTAAGTAATTTCTTTGATGAAGAAGAAATATTTTTGCCTCCTAATTCAACAGAACCAATTGATTCGCAAGGAATTCCTTTATGCATACAAATTAACTGATACAACACCTGTTTCAGATTTTCTCTTTCCACAATTCCATCAATGAGACCATGCTCTAAACAGAACTCTGCCCTCTGAAAACCTTCCGGCAATTTCTGACCAATTGTCTGCTCAATCACTCTCGGTCCTGCGAATCCGATTAATGCACCCGGCTCAGCCAGTATAATATCCCCCAACATAGCGTAACTTGCTGTTACACCACCGGTAGTTGGATCTGTCAACACAGATATATAAAGAAGTCCTGCTTCCGAATGTTTTTTTACTGCTGCGGATGTCTTTGCCATCTGCATCAGAGATACCATCCCCTCCTGCATTCTTGCACCACCTGAGCAGCAGAACATAATAACAGGAAGTTTTTCTTTTGTAGCACGTTCAAACATTCTGGCGATTTTTTCACCAACTGCCTGTCCCATACTTCCCATAAGGAATCTGGCATCGCTGACACCAATAGCCGTCTCCACTCCATTAATCTTACCTTTTCCTGTGGTAACTGCTTCTGAAAGCTTTGTCTTTTCCTGCACCTGATTTAATTTTTCTGCATACCCCTCAAATTGTAATGGGTCATTGGAATGTAAATCTGCATCCCATTCTTCAAAGCTGGAACGATCTAAGACCATACGCAGTCTGTTTTTCGTTCTTACACGAAAATATGAATAACATTTATAACATACATAAGATTTTGCAACTACATCTTCTTTATAAAGTGCTTCCCCACACTTTGGACACTTTATCCATAAACCTTCTGGTACCTGTGGTTCTGTTGATGTTTTGGACTGATTTCTATTATCCTTCTGGCCTACACCACTATTTGTTTTCTTAAATTTAAGCATAACAACCTCGATTCTACTGTTTCAGACTAACCTTATACATCTTCGTAAAGCTGCGGATTATTTTCAATGAAACTGGTGTTAAAATCTCCATTTATAAAATTCTCATGACATAAAATTTCATAAAGGAAGTCAATATTCGTATCAACACCTTCAATATTCAATTCACCTAATGCACTCTGCATTTTAGCAATTGCTGATTCTCTGTCTTTATCATGTACAATGATTTTACCAATCATGGAATCATAGTATGGTGGAATTGCATAGTTCTGATACACTGCTGTATCCACTCGTACACCATTACCACCTGGCAAATGAATCGTTTCAATAATACCCGGACTTGGCATAAAATTTTTTGCCGGACGCTCCGCATTAATGCGGCACTCTATGGCATGACCACGAAGTTCTACATCCTCCTGGCAGAAAGACAATGGTTCTCCTGCTGCCACACGAATCTGCTCTTTAATTAAATCCAGTCCTGTTACCATCTCTGTGACCGGATGCTCTACCTGAATTCTGGTATTCATTTCCATAAAATAAAAATCTTTGTTTTTATCTAATAAAAATTCAATGGTTCCAGCACCTTCATACTGTGCTGCTTTTGCTGCCAGAACAGCTGTTTCTCCCATTTTTTTGCGAAGCTGCGGTGTCAGCACTGCTGATGGAGATTCCTCTAACACCTTCTGGTGTCTTCTCTGCATGGAACAATCTCTTTCCCCTAGCTGAACTACATTACCATAACGGTCAGCCATAATCTGGAATTCAATATGTCTTGGGTCTTCCACAAAACGCTCGATGTACATAGTATCATCACCAAAACCGGCAATGGACTCTTTCTGGGCAACCTCAAAAAGATTTGGAAATTCTTCTGCATTACGAATGACACGCATTCCCTTTCCACCACCACCTGAAGAAGCCTTTACCATAACAGGATAACCTATTATCTCTGCCTGGTCTAAGCCTTCCTTTACTGTGAACACTGGCTCTTTTGTGCCTGGAACAACCGGAACACCTGCATCCATCATTGTCTTTCTTGCTTCTGATTTGTTACCCATTTTGTGAATAACTTCTGCTGACGGTCCAATAAAAGTAATATTACATTTACTGCACATATCCACAAACTTGGCATTTTCTGACAAGAAACCAAATCCCGGATGAATAGCCTCTGCTCCTGTTACAATTGTCGCACTTACAATACGCTCCATATTCAGATAACTATCTGTTGCTGGTGCCGGACCAATGCAGATTGCTTCATCTGCCAACTGTGTGTGCAATGCTTCTTTGTCAGCTTCTGAGTAAACAGCCACCGTCTCAATGCCCATTTCTCTGCACGCTCTGATAATGCGCACCGCAATCTCACCGCGGTTAGCTATTAATATTTTACGAAACATAATGCCTCCTAAACTCAACCATTCGTAACTATTCCATACCCTCATAGTTACCCATTCTTACTGTTACTGGACAACAAAAGTAAGTTCTGCAGATGTTACCAGCTTACCGTTTACATATGCTTTACCATTACCTACACCAATAGGTCCCTTTTGCTTAGTAATCTCCACTTCTAGCATTAATACATCACCAGGAACTACTTTCCCTTTGAATTTTACGTTATTCATACCGCCAAAAATTGCCAGTTTTCCTTTATGCTCCGGCATAGAAAGAATTGACACTGCACCAACCTGCGCTAAGGCTTCTAAGATAAGAACCCCCGGCATAATTGGCTCCTGTGGAAAATGACCTGCAAAAAATGGCTCGTTATAGCTTACACATTTTTTTCCAACTGCACGCTTTCCTTCTTCCATTTCCTCAATGGTATCAATCAAAAGAAATGGCTGTCTGTGCGGAATAATTTCCATAATTTCCTTCGTACTAAGTAAAGACATAATTACCTCTCTATCTGCCTGAATAGGCACTCAAAACAAAGAAATTTTGTACAAAGTACAAAATTTCTTTCAACACTCTAATCTGCCAGTTCAATGTCGCAGACATTGAACTTATTAACGAATGATAAATAATGGCTGACCATATTCTACCATTTCACCATTCTCTACAAGTATGGCTACTACTTCACCATCATACTCACATTCAATCTCATTCATCAGCTTCATTGCTTCTACAATTGCAAGAACCTGACCTTTCGTCACTCTGTCGCCAACCTTTACATATGGCTCAGCATTTTCAGTAGGTGCTACATAAAACGTTCCTACTAATGGAGATTTTACTTCATTACCGGTTGTTTCAACCGCTGGTACCTCAACCTCCGGAACACTTACTGTATTCTGTACTACTGTCTGAACTGTTTCACTGGCAAATGCCTGTACTTTACCGGACGCTGCCTTATTGAGTACTAACTTTACTTCTTCGTCTTTGTATTCAAAATTCTCCAATTTTGAATCAGATACTGCCTTAATCAAAGTAAGAATATTTTCGATATCCATCATACACCTCTTTCTGGATTATGCATTGAATTTTTTAATTAAAATACATGCATTATGTCCACCAAAACCTAATGAATTAGATAATGCATATTCTATTTCCTGATTTACGCCCTGTCCCTTGATGTAATCAAGATCTAGTTCTTCCTCAGATTCTGTAAGTCCAACATTCTGATGTAAATAACCTTCTTCCATTTCCTTTACACAAGTAATGAATTCTACCGCACCAGCTGCACCTAATAAATGTCCAATCATAGACTTAGTAGAGTTAATCTTAATGTTCTTGGCATGGTCACCAAATGCCATCTTAATTGCTCTTGTTTCGAATAAATCATTCAAATGTGTACTTGTACCGTGCGCATTGATATAAGTAATATCTTCCTTTGCTGCACCTGCATCCTGAACTGCATATTCCATTGCCTTCGCTGCTCCGGAACCATCCTCTGCCGGGGAAGTAATATGGTAAGCATCCGATGTACAACCATAGCCAACTACCTCTGCGTAAATCTTTGCACCTCTTGCCTGGGCATGAGAAAGTTCTTCAAGTACAACAACACCTGCACCTTCACCCATAACGAAACCGCTTCTATCCTTGTCAAATGGGATAGAGCATCTCTTAGGATCCTTAGATGGAGACAACGCATTCAATGCGCCAAATCCTGCAATACCAATAGGTGTAACAGAACCTTCTGTACCGCCGGCAAGCATAACATCTGCTTCGCCATGCTGAATAGAACGGAAAGCTTCACCGATAGAATGTGTACCAGTTGCACATGCTGTAACTACATTAATACTTTTTCCTTTTAAACCAAACTGGATGGAAACATTTCCTGCTGCCATGTTAGTAATCACTAATGGCACGAATAAAGGATTTACTCTGCCTGGTCCCTTTTCGACTAACTTGTTGTGTTCTCTTTCCATTGCCTGCAAACTACCAACACCGGAACCAATCGAACATCCCACACGGAATGCATCTTCCTTTTCCATATCAAGCCCCGCATCTGCGATAGCTTCCTTAGCAGCTGCTACAGCATACTGGCTGAATGGCTCCATTCTCTTTGCCGCCTTGAAATCCATGTAATTCTTAGCATCAAAGCCCTTTAATTCCGCTGCAATGGTAGCTTTATACTCGCTTGCATCGAAATAACTGATTTCACCAAATCCTGTTTTCCCTTCTTTCACTCCACTCCAGAATTCATCTACGCTTAAACCAATAGGAGTCACTGCTCCCATACCTGTTACAACAACTCTTTTCATTTTTACCTCTTTCCCAGAGAAAACCCTGTTTTGCCTAAACTGTATATATTATGTCTTTTAATCTAACTATACCATACCACCATCAACGCATAATACCTGACCTGTGATATAAGATGCTTTGTCTGATGCTAAAAATACAACTGCATCTGCAATCTCCTCCGGCTTACCCATTCTGCCAAAAGGAATGCTCTGCTCTGCTGTCTTTTTCACATCATCAGATAATGCTGCTGTCATGTCTGTCTCTATAAATCCAGGTGCTACTGCATTCACATTAATTCCTCTGGATGATAATTCTTTTGCTACTGCCTTTGTAAGACCAATCATGCCTGCTTTCGCTGCGCTGTAATTTGCCTGACCTGCATTGCCAACAACACCGGATACAGAAGCAATATTTACAATCTTGCCGCTTCTCTGCTTTAACATCTGTCTTGAGATACATTTAATTGTATTAAATGCCCCTTTCAGATTGGTATCAATGACAGCATCAAAATCTTCCTCTTTCATTTTCATAATCAGATTATCACGTGTGATACCTGCATTATTTACAAGAATATCAATCTGACCATATTCTTTTATTAATTCTTTCATCATGCTCTCAACTGCTGCAAAATCAGAAACATCACATTGATATGTAATG
>JBGVIB010000144.1:0-2278 GCA_045122835.1 Lachnospiraceae bacterium | reverse complement strand
TCTTAGTCGGACGAGGCTAATTTATTAGCCTTTAGGAGATTAGTTCACCGGAACGTTGGCTCGGTCTGCGTGGAACCTTCTGCACCTGCCACCGGCGTCCGGGTAACCACTATGATTAGACATTCACACAAACCAGAATTTACAGCAAAGTTTAGAGAATGTACATAACAAATTAAAAAAATTTCGTTTAAGTGTAACGAATCCTTAATTTTTTGCATTAACGATATAGAACACAAGAAAGAAGAACAATATGATGCGCACGAATTTGAAAATGCATTCTTTTAATCTGCGCGCTTGGGATAAATTTTTGAATAAAATTTTCAAAAATACAAATACTACTCAAAAATACTGTGACACCTATTATGTGAAACAGAAGGAGAAGTTGCTGTGAAAAAAGAAACGCTCTATTTAAAATGTGATCGATACATTACGACTTCTAACTTAGATGTCAGATTGCGGGATGTAGGAAAACTAGTTTGTACCAATGAGGCAATTGCCAGTAAATTAAAGACAATGCTGCTCTTTCGCATCACGCCCCAGAAAAAAGAACGTGAAATTATCAGTGTACTAAAAATTATAGAAATGATACAGAGCGAATATCCCGATGTAGATATTCAGACTATTGGGGAAAAGGAAATTGTTGTTCAATATATTGGGAATAAGCATCCATCCAAGGTATGGGATATTGTTAAGATTACATTTGTGTCATTGATTTCCTTTTTTGGTGCAGGATTTGCCATTATGACATTTAATAATGATGTATCTGTTCCGGCAGTGTTTGACCAACTTTACACATTAATTACAGGAGAAAAAACGGACAAATTTAATATTTTAGAATGCATGTATTCCCTTGGATTGGGTGCGGGCATTATTTTATTTTACAATCATATTGGTGGTCGCAATATTACAAAAGATCCGACGCCTATTGAAGTGCAGATGCGTTTGTATGAGCAGGATGTGAATTTGGCACTGGTTGAAACAGCAGAACGTGACGGGGAAATAAGAGAGGTGAAGTGATGGAGATTTGGAACCTGATAGTTCTTAGCATTATCGGTATTAGCTGTGGTCTGATTATTTCTGGTGGTATGTTTACCGTTTTATTGACAGTTGGCTTGATACCCCGCTTTGCAGGCAAAACCCACACAGCAAAGCATGTAAAAATATATGAGTCAGCAACTATTCTGGGAACTATATTTTTCTGTTTGATGCAGCTGTTTGAATGGGAAATACCTTTGACAAAGCTATTTCTTGGCTTTTTTGGATTGTTTTCCGGCATATTTGTGGGGAGCCTTGCCGTTGCTATTGCGGAAATGTTAGATGGTATTCCGATTTTTGCACGAAGGATCCAGTTTCGTAGAGGATTAGGTATTGCCATACTTTTTCTGGCAATTGGAAAGACAATTGGTTCTTTTTACTATTTTGCAGTGATGGGGCTGTAAATTATGAATATAGAAATTGTGTAATCATGCAGAGTAGCATCGTATGATTTCCTATGAGAACATAAAAATTGCAGGCAAAAATTCATCACCATAGATGGCTTCTGCAAATCAAAATCTCCGTTGATTGGATTTTAGACAACGGGAAGTTATGAGTGGATGGAATCGTTATAAATATCTATAAAATTTAGAAGGGAATGAGATAACATGAACAAGGATTTTCAAAAAGAACAATACAACAAATATGTAAAAGAAGTTACGCCAACCCATAATTTGTTTGCAGAGATGGGAAAAGCATTTTTGACAGGAGGAATAATCTGCACAGTTGGTCAGATTATTTTGAATGTGGCCCTTGCCAATGGATGTAGCAAAGAGATAGCCGGTTCCTGGTGTTCACTTTTGTTAGTGTTAGCCAGTGTACTGCTTACCGGATTTAATATATACAGTTCCATTGTTAAATGGGGTGGTGCCGGAGCATTAGTGCCAATTACCGGATTTGCCAATTCCGTGGCGTCACCTGCCATCGAATATAAGAAGGAAGGCTGGGTATTTGGTGTGGGTTGTAAAATATTCACCATAGCTGGTCCGGTTATCCTGTATGGTATTTTAACAAGCTGGATTTTAGGATTGATTTACTGGATTTTAAAAATAGTAGGAATGGTTGCTTAAAATAAAGAAAAATGGTAACCTATGAATGTACCGAATAGTTACGAAACACCCATGCCTCACACGCTTCGGCGCCACCATAAATGAAACCATTTTGGTAGAATGCAGGTTATGATTTAAAGTTTGTTAATATTGCGATATAATGTTGTAAACGGCAAAGATCGTTTATTATTTGA
>JBGVIB010000143.1:0-31730 GCA_045122835.1 Lachnospiraceae bacterium | reverse complement strand
TCTTAGTCGGACGAGGCTAATTTATTAGCCTTTAGGAGATTAGTTCACCGGAACGTTGGCTCGGTCTGCGTGGAACCTTCTGCACCTGCCACCGGCGTCCGGGTAACCACTATGATTAGACATTCACACAAACCAGAATTTTTCTTAATATAAAAAATATCCAGAAAACATACATCTTCTGGATATTTTTTACTTCCATACATTCTTTAAATCGCACAAACAATTATAATAAACTTCACAAATGCAATGTTTTGATCTACTTAAGGAACATAGCATCTCCGAACGAAAAGAAGCGATATTTCTCCTGCACAGCAACCTCATACGCATGAAGGACATGCTCCCGGCCGGCTAGCGCGGATACCAGCATAACAAGCGTAGATTCCGGAAGATGAAAGTTGGTAATTAATGCATCAATTATCTTAAACTGGTAGCCTGGATAGATGAAGATATCGGTCCAGCCACTGCAGGCGTGGATGGTGCCGTCTTCTCCAGCTGCTGTTTCTAACGTTCGTGTGCTGGTAGTTCCCACAGCAATAACACGCTTCCCATTCTGCTTAGCAGCATTGATTTTTTCTGCTTCTGCTTCCTCTATACAGTAATATTCAGAATGCATATGATGTTCTAATACATTTTCTACCTTAACAGGACGAAAAGTACCAAGGCCTACATGAAGAGTTACATGAGCAATTTCTACTCCTTTTGCCCGAATCTGCTCTAACAGTTCCTTTGTAAAATGTAATCCGGCTGTTGGGGCTGCCGCTGAACCTTCTTCCCTTGCATAGACCGTCTGGTAACGGTTTTTGTCCTGCAGCTGGTGGGTAATGTAAGGTGGCAGAGGCATTTGTCCTAACTGATCAAGAATTTCTTCGAAAATCCCCTCATATTCAAAGTGAATAATTCGGTTTCCTTCCTCTACAATATCCATGACTTCACCAACCAATAAGCCGTCTCCAAATATAATTTTTGTACCCGGTTTCGCTTTTTTTCCCGGTTTTACAAGAGTTTCCCAGCAATTCTTTTCCTTGCGTTTTAAAAGCAACACTTCAATGCTTGCTCCTGTATTTTCTCTGACACCCATAAGCCTTGCAGGAAGCACTTTGGTGTCATTAATCACCAGACAATCTCCGGGATTTAGGTAATCAATAATATTTTTAAAAACAGAATGAGAAACCTCTCCTGTTTCTTTGTCTACCAACATCAGTCTGGAGGAGGAGCGATCCTCCAACGGGTCCTGCGCAATCAACTCCTCCGGCAAATCATAATAAAAATCTTTTACATTCATTGCTTCTACTCCAACTACTGTCTTAATTCAATGCCAAGTCCTTCAAGACCATTTAAAATCTTATTCATGGCAGCGGTAATATCTGCTTCTTCTAAGGTTCTATCCTTTGCACGGAATACAAGAGAATAAGCCAGTGATTTATAGCCTTCCTTAATCTGTGCACCTTCATAAATATCAAATAATTCCAAGCTTTCAAGAAGCTTTCCACCTCGTTGAACGATAATATCTTCAATCTGTCCTGCCAACACGTCTTTTGGTACTGTCATAGACAAGTCTCTTGTTACAGCAGGATATTTTGCAACACCTTCGTATTTTCTGTCAAATGTTGCAAATGGGTAAACAGATGGCATATCTAAAACAGCCACATATGCTCTCTCTCCGATTCCATAAGTATCTGCAACAACAGGGTGAACCTCACCCAAATAACCAACTACAGTTCCCTCATAGCTGATTTCCGCCTGGCGTCCTGGATGTAAGAATACTTTTCCAGCTTGTGGATTGTAATGAATTCTCTTTGTCATTCCCAGCTTTTCAAAATATTCTTCCACAACACCTTTCATGGTGTAGAAGTCACCATCTCCATAGAAGCCTAATGTAAACTGCATTCTCTCATCTGGAAGCTCTGTAATTGGAAGCTGCTTTGGAATATAGATATTTCCCATTTCGTATAACTTAACGTTCTTATTTCTACGGTTATAATTTGTAGCAAGGGAAGTTAGCATACCATTCAGAGAAATCGTTCTCATAATACTGAAATCTTCTCCTAATGGATTCATAATCTGGATAGCTTTTCTTTCCGGAGCATCCTCAGGTAATAACAATTTATCAAATACCTTTGGACTTTCAAAGGAATATGTCATTCCCTGACTGAAGCCACAGTATTCTGCCATATCTCTGGCAACTGCCTGAATACGCATTTCATAAGTAAATTTACCGATAGAACCTGCACCGCCCGGCAACGTTGTAGGAATATTGTCATAGCCAAAGAATCTTGCCACTTCCTCTGCAATATCCGCTTTTCTAAGTAAATCTTGTCTCCAGGATGGTACAACTACTTCTTTTGCTGCTTCATCATAGCCTAAATCAATCTTCTTAAAATAACCTAACATTATTTCCGGAGCAATGTCTGTACCCAGTAAACGATTAATGTACTCCGGATCAAAAGGTACACGGTTACCTTCTCTCTTAACCGGATACACATCTACCATACCACCAACTACTTCACCAGCGCCTAATTCTTCAATTAACTGGCAGGCACGATTGATTGCTAACTCAGCTGTGTTAGGATCTAATCCCTTTTCAAACTTAGAGGAAGCATCTGTGCGAAGACCTACACGCTTGCTGGAAAGACGGATATTGGTTCCATCAAAGCAGGCTGCTTCAAATAACATTGTCTGTACATTATCAGTAATCATGGAATTTTCACCACCCATGATACCGCCAATGCCAACTGCTTTTTCTGCATCACAAATCATTAATACATTTTCGTCCATCTGACGTTCCTGACCATCTAAAGTAGTGAATTTCTCATCTGATGCAGCGCGTCTTACTACGATTTTATTGCCTGCAATAGTGCTTAAATCATAAGCATGCATTGGCTGTCCTAATTCTTCCATCACATAGTTGGTAATATCTACAATATTATTGATTGGACGGATGCCATGGGCTGCTAATCTTCTCTGCATCCATTTTGGCGATGGAGCAAGCTTAATATTCTTTACAACTCTTGCGCAATATCTAGAGCAAAGGTCTGTATCTTTGATCTCTACCTGAATGTAATCATTTACATCTTCATTGTTGCCGGTTGCCTTGATTTCCGGTGGATAGAACTTCTTATCAAAAGTTGCTGCTGCTTCTCTGGCAATACCAACTACACTAAAGCAATCCACACGGTTTGATGTGATTTCATATTCTACTACTGTATCTCTAAGACCTAATGCTTCAATGGCATCTGCACCAATCTCTGCATCTTCCGGGAAAATGTAAATTCCATCTTCCGGTGCTTCCGGATACATATCCTTTGTAGAGCCTAATTCTTCGATAGAACATAACATACCGTTACTTTCCACGCCACGAAGTTTACCCTTTTTAATCTTAATGCCACCTGGTGTTTGCTTACCATCATGACCACCTGCTACCCGACCGCCATCTAATACTACAGGAATTTTCTGGCCTTCTTTTACATTCTGAGCACCGGTTACAATCTGGATATCTTCACCGGTTCCAATGTTAATCTGGCACACTACCAGCTTGTCTGCATCCGGATGTCTTTCAATTTTGTCAATCTGTCCGATTACGATTTTATCTAAATCTGCATCTAATGCTTCATAACCTTCTACCTTTGAACCGGATAATGTCATAGCATCACAGTAAGCCTGTGGTTCTACATCCAAATCCGGAACATACGCTTTAATCCATGCTAATGATGTATTCATTTCATTTTCTCCTTCATACTAAACTTTATTTTCTTAGAACTGCTTTAAGAAACGGGTATCATTTTCGTATAATAATCTCATATCGTCAATTTCATATTTTAACAATGCAATTCGCTCTAAACCTACACCGAATGCAAATCCTGTATATTCTTCCGGATCAATACCGCACATTTCAAATACATGAGGATGGACCATACCGCATCCTAATATTTCAATCCAGCCTTCTCCCTTACAGAAACGGCATCCTTTGCCACCGCACTTAAAGCAGGTAACATCCATTTCTGCACTTGGCTCTGTAAATGGAAAATGGTGTGGACGGAATTTAATCTTTGTCTGCTCACCAAACATTTCCTTTGCAAATACTTCCAATGTTCCCTTTAAATCTGCAAATGTAATATTTTTATCTACTACTAAACCTTCAATCTGATGGAAGGATGGTGAATGCGTTGCATCCACTTCATCCGCACGGAACACGCGTCCCGGCGCAATCATACGAATCGGCAACTTGCCCTGCTCCATAATTCTTGCCTGTACCGGTGATGTCTGTGTACGAAGCACAATCTCTTTATTAATGTAAAAGGTATCCTGTTCATCCTTTGCCGGATGGTTTGCAGGAATGTTTAATTTTTCAAAATTATATAAATCATATTCCACTTCAGGACCTTCCTGTACTTCATATCCCATTCCAGTGAAAATACGCTCAACTTCTTCTAATGCGATAGTATTTGGATGTCTGTGGCCAACCTGCGCTCTCTTAGCAGGAAGTGTTACATCGATAACCTCATTCTTTAATTTTTCTTCTCTTGCTGCTGTTTCTAATCGTGTTTTTGTTTCATTTAATGTATCTTCAATTGCCTGTCTGGTTTCATTTACAAGCTGACCAACAACGGGACGTTCTTCCGGGGAAACATCCTTCATACTCTTTAACACAGATGTTAATTCCCCTTTTTTTCCGAGGAAATTAACACGAACCTCATTTAATTTTTCTAACGAATCAGATGTTTCAATCTGCTTCAATGCTTCTTCATGAATTTTCTTTAACTTTTCTTTCACGATTGTTCTCCTTCCTTCTTTGTCTGATTAAATACACGCTCTAGCATAAAAAATCCCTTTCAATGTATGAACACAAATGTATTCACACATTGAAAGGGACGAATTATCTCCGCGGTACCACCCATATTCCTGCTATCACAGGCTCTTTTCTGCGTAACGTGCAGCTTACGTTATCTCCTACTATATCATTCAAAGATACAGCTCCCGTGGGAAAATGAATTATTATCTGAACTTAAGGCAGCTTTCAGCCAGCGACCACCTCTCTCTGAAAGAAGATAATAATCTATATCACGTTCATAGCCTTTTTTTATTTCGTAGTTCATGATATCGCAAGGATTTCAATCTGTCAAGCTTTTTATATATTAGCTAGGTATACTATTTTGTTATACAAACAAACTAACAAAGCGTACAAGCACATCAGTAAAACTGAATTAGGAATGTGTACTTGCACGCTTTGTTCTTAACGAATATGTAATTCTAAATTATCTCGTTTCATTTTCTGTTTCATTGCATACATTCGGTTATCTGCCAGCTTATAAGCATCATCAACGCCTGCACATTCTTCGCTGGATGCCATTCCATATGCCGTACTAAGCTTTACTTTGATTCTCTCCTGCTCATTGATACTTTGCATGCTACTTAAAAGCTTACACAACTGTCGCTCCACAAAATCAACATCCCGCTCCATCAATAACGCTGCAAACTCATCACCGCCAGTTCTAGCTACCAGACCATATTCACCCATAGATGTCTTAAGGCAATCTGCAAAACAGCAAATTAATTGATCTCCTTCCGAATGTCCCCAGGTGTCATTTGCATATTTCAAATTGTTTAAGTCAAAAATAATCATCACATAAGGCACTTTGTTGATTCTTATCTGCGACATTTCATGATCAAATCGCTGGCGGTTGGACAATCCAGTCAAAGCATCAGAAAATGCCAGTTTTTCAAGAATTTCTCTTTCAGCCTTACCAAAATAGTTGGCAATAATTCTTAAGCAATAGCTGACAACCAGACTAATAATCAAAAGCAGTGCACCAATGGCAGAAAGACATTTCACTTCAGAAAAAGGAAGATGGGTACCAAATTTCTGCAGATTAAAAAGCATCACATCTGCTACTACAAATACAGACATGCTTCCAATTCCAAACAGCAACACCTTCTCATATAACTTCTGACTTTTCATTTTTCTTACAGAAATAAAAATTCCCCAAGCAATATCACATGCAAGTATAATATAGAAGATACTTAGCATTGCACACATATGAACAACATTGAAAAGATGTAGTATACATGTAACAACCGGAAATATCATATTAATAGCCAGCAACCCACGAAAAGCTGTACGCAAGGCTTTGTATTCCTTTTTCACTTCCCAGTAAAATAACATAATCGGTATCGTACCAAGATACAAGGACATGTATTCCAGCAATGCATTTTTATACATATCACTGGATACTACCTGTATTACACCTGCATTACAAATATTCCAAAGTCCTACACAAAATGAAAACAATGAAATCCATAGCAAATTATGCAATTCCTTTTGGAAATGCACCAGAAAAACGGATAACACAAAGCTACCACAGCCAAATACAATCAGAAACACACCGATGTATACTGCCAGTCTGTTTTCTTTTACAAAATCCGCTAATGCGTTATTACCACCCTGCAAAACAGGTGTATACAGACTTGAAAACTTGCTGTTCTCCCGAGCCTCGTATACAATTGTCAATTCCTTATTCTGGAAATTGTCTGGCAATGCAATCCAATGATAGCCACCGCCAAGCATTTTGCCTTTTTCACTTCTTTCACTGCCAAATGAATATATCAATTCACCATCCAAATACACTTCTACCAGGCAATGTGATGAGTAAATTCTAAGACATGGTGCCAGCATATCAACTTCCGGTAATGCCCTTCGGTAAGTTATCTTATCCCCCCGTACAGTCGACGAAAAGAAAAACTTCTCCAAATCCACACCATCTGATATTTCATCATTCACTTGTACCTGCCATTTATCATTTAAAAAGACAGCGTCTTTATAAATCTCCTTATCCACCGAATAATTGAAGAATAAAAATACAGTTATCACCGCTACAATCACAGTGATGACTACAAACCCCCAATCGGTTTTCCTTTTCACTATATCACCCCACACATCATGTACTCCACTCAAACATCATACATTGACAGGATTATAGCATATTCTCCAACATTCTTCAACTCAATTCTAAATGCACTCCTGTAAAAAATTTGACAAAAATAGACACTTCCATTAGCAATTTTGCCATGGAAATCCCATTTCCATATAATAGTTTATTTTCCCACCAAGCAATACAATGTACATACACCAATATAGCCATAACATCAACAAAATAATTGTTGTCATACTGCCATACATATTAGAAAAAACACTAAAATAATCTACATAAATAGAAAAACCAAAAGAAAAGAACAGCCAGCCAATAGTTGAAAAAATCGCGCCCGGCACCTGATTTCTCCAACGTTTCCTGCAATTAGGCATAAACTTATACAATGCCATAAATACAAGCAGCAATATTACAGATATCAGAAAAACACGATTTTTTAACAAACTTCCAAGAAGAGGTTCTAAAAACGGAAAAAATAATGTCAGATACTCACCTAATTTATTACCAAACACTACTAATACTATAGAAATCAATATACTAATCAAAAATAATATCACATACAACATGCCATATAATCTCTGTATAATATAATTTCTGGATTCTTCCACATCATATATACTATTTAAGCCCTGGGTAATGGCTGTCATTCCTTTTCCCGCTGCCCATACAGCAGCCAGGAGCGAAACAGATAATACAGTAGCTGTATTTTGATATACTTCATTCATAATTTTTTCAAAAAAATCAGAAATTCCTGCCGGCAACAGTTGTATCGGCCAGTCTGCTATCTGAATACGAATATTTGTATTCTTAAGAAATATCTGAAAAATTGCTGTCACCAGGATAAGCAACGGAATAGCTGACAACATAAGAAAATATGCCGATTGCGCTGCAAAAGCTCTCACATTATCTTCATTTAACTGCTTCGATATCATTCGAATCCGCTGTAGCCATTTCGTTACTTTTCCCATAATTAATACCTCTTAATCAAATGATATATACCTTTTAATATATTTTATTTATTTGAATACCTTCATAATAAAATTGTAAAATATCCTGATAATTCCATCCCTTTTCAGCCATAGCCGAGGCACCATTCTGGCTCATACCTACACCGTGTCCAAAACCACCACCTGTCATCTGAAATCCTGACAACACATCTTCACTATACACTGGATCCACCAGAACATAAGCACTTGGCAATATCTGCAATGTATCAACAACAGAACCATCCTGTCTGATACAATTCCTTCCACAAGGTCCCAGAAGAACACGTATGTTATATTCGCCAATCACCTTAACGGTATTAATACTTCCCTTTATAATCATAACTTCTGCAATTCCAGAAGTTCCTCTTTTGCTAATTACAATATTCTGAATCTCACCAACAGTATCCACCGGAACACTAACAAATGCATCATTCTGATATGTTAAAATTTTTCCTTTATCTGCCTCATATCTTTCAGATAATTTGGAGTCAATATTCTGCTTTAATTCAGATAAACTCAATGTCATCTTCCAGCGAAACCAATTCACCGAACTGTCAAAGGATTCCGCAGCATCCGATTGAATAAAACCGTAAAATTCTTCCTCTGTAAAATCAGCACTCTCCCTTGCCTCATTTACTGTAATAGATCTTAAATATGGTACGTTCTGACCCCAGATTGACGCATCTGAAGTTACACCACAGGATGTTGAATAATAGTATGCCTCTATTACCTTATCTTCATACTGTGCCACTTCGCCACAGGTTTCTTTTACCGCCTGTATTGTTCGTTCGTTTTCTGCATGATTGCCATACACCTGAAAACTTGTGCTGTCATCCATATGAGCTCCATATGAAGAATAAGAACCATGAACCACAGCATTATAGGCATAGCTTCTAGCACAAACCGCCTGGGCCTTTAACGCTTCCATCGGAAAGGTATGTGGCACTTCACTAGAAATTACTCCATACAAATACTGCTCCATAGACAATTCATTAATCACCAATAACCGGCCCTCAACCGTCTTCAATTCCAGACTTCCATAATAAGCAGGTTCCTCTACTGACCTTGCTAATTTTGGAAGCACGATCCTTCCATTTCCTGTCTCTGTCTGAATGGTCACTTTACCATTTTTAAACAATTCATCATCCTGCTTAAAAACAATCGTCTCACCTGTTTCATACTTGACTATCTCTCCATTTTGCTCCACAGTAAAATCAACATCAGCACTAACAGTAAGCTGATGATGAAACAAACTATCAAAATTATCAGACTTGATTATGACACGCACGCGACTCATATCAGGGGTACTATGAATAATAGCTGCACATATTTTCCCGTTCTCGAGTACATAATCCGTCATGGCATAACCTACAACAATGTCTGAAATGCTACCTTCTTCTACTGTTCCATAGTTTTTATATACTTTAAAATTCTCCGCAAGTTCAATACTACCATATGCATCAATATCTATCTTTTCCGACGAAACAGTATTTGTCATGCCTCCAATTATGTCTTTTTTGTTGATAATACTTTTTAACTGTCCATCATTGACACTAATGTCGCAGACACCACTTTCTGCCGTCACATTATTTTCGTGAGATAAAACCACATGATTCCCATTGACAACAACCTCGCTGCCTCCATCCTTACTAGCAACATACCATGCATTTTTTATTTCTGCTGCATACACTCCATCAGATGCTATGTAAAGCATCTCATCCCCATAACAATACGCTTCTATTTCATGATACTGGTACGATTCTAAACCTGATAATTCAGTCTGATAACAAACACCTTCCACAGCATATATCCAATTGTCTGCCACAGCGAGCACATGAATCGTTTCTCGTTTGCAGCCCTCCAAATTTAAATGCGCTATTAAGGTATCAATACACTCTGTAAAAACCTCTCGTTCTACATATGCATTCTTATCCTTTTTATCTATATTTCTGCCATTTAAATTAAGTGTGGCATAAATCTCCCCTAAATCTGCATAGGTCAGGTATTCCTCCCTGCCTTCTAAAAAAGACCAATCCTCTCCCTCCACAAGATGTTCCAAAACATAGCATGTTTCTGCAACAGATACTGCTCCCCCTTCATCTTTCGTATGATGTTCACCAGATTTATATATTAAAAAAATACCCAGCAAAAGCAGTGTACACACACCCACTAATCCTAACTGAATATACTGTTTTTTACATGCCATGCATAATCCCTTCTTTCTTTCAACGTTCGCGAAAACATTGCATTTAGAACCAGAAAATTCTCAAAAACTACGTTCTTCAATAAACAGTTGTGCTTTTCTGATATAAAAAAACTGATACAAAATACTGCCATCTTACTTGACGCCATTTTGTATCAGTTCTTTGATAAATATGTTCCCAAAATGCCGTTTCCTGCTTTTTGACGCCTAGCTGATGCTAGGTGGGTAACCGCAACTGCTCTTCTGCCTTCCGCTGCGCAATGACGGCTTGACATCCAAACAATGATATAGGAATCCCATAAACGTAAATGTAGGTTCAAAATATAACAGGAGCTTCGAACATCTCAGGAAACATATCCTTTAAATCTGAATTTATTATACTATATTGTATGTAATATTTCAATAATAAATTCCCGTTTTTTAATGAAATTTCTTCCATATTATCCAAAAGAGAACACATTGCTGTGTTCTCCTTCGTAAAAATTAACCTAATTCGCTAACAATTTTCTTAAGTGCTTCTAAAGCTTCATCTGGAAGCTTATCATAGCCTTCTTTCTTAGTTGCAAAATCTTCAACTGCTTTTACACGAGTCTGCATAGCACTCTTCAATTCAGCAACGTAAGAAGCATCGCTTAAGTCAACGTTGAAATCTTCCCAATCCATGATTTCGATATCAGAGAAGTTACCCCACTGCTTGAATTCTGCTTTGCCTTCTACGATAGTCTCTAAGATGCCTAATGTATCTTTTGGCTGAACTTTCTTGCCCATGAAATCACCTGTGTTGATGATGTAGCAGTCTACGTTCTTTTCTTCTACTAACTTTTTGAACTTCTCATAGTCATTTACTAATGGATATGTTCTAAATGGGTTAGCATAAGGTACGATACGAATTGCATTTAAGTCTGTTCCTGCAGCAACACGCTCTGCTGTAGAAGTCTTAGTTGCAAGTGTAGCACCCATAACAGAAGCTAATGCAGAACCTTTTAATTTTACTACTGGTGGGATAGTAGGATCCTTCATAATCCAGAAGATTGCATTAACAGGAGCATCAATCTTATCTACACGGTTTGGAGACCATAATTTAGACTTGATTGCACGTCCGTTACCATTTCTGATATCTTCTGTTACTAACTGTAACTTACCATCTTCATCTAAAGTAGCAGAACAGTTCTGAGCTGTCAACAGATATTCATTATCCGGACAACCTGTTGGGTAATCTGCTGTCTTATCAAAGTATGTTGGCTCTAATGCGATAGATGCACAGGTATCTGTGTTGATAATGAATGCATCATCATGAAGCACTTTGATCTCGTATTTTCCACCATGCTTAGCATGTGTAAGTGTAGATTTACCGGAACCTGATAAACCATATACGGATGCTACGAACTTAGAACCATCATTCAATAAGTATTCTTTCTGTCCACCGTGGCAGGATGCATAACCATTTCTGTTAGCAAGAGCCCAAGCCATTGTAAGAGTACCCTTCTTATGTTCACCGAAGTATCTCATACCAAGAATAGCTGCACAGTTTTCATTTGTATCGAAATAGCAAAGTGTAAGTGGATCACTTAAGCAGCTGTAATCAACATCTGGAGCTTCATGTGGTGCCCACTGTGGGTCAGAGAAAATATAGATATCCGGCTCTTTACCATCACCAACTGGCTTAGAATTCTTGTACATCTTAACGTATTCGTCAGACATATACTGGAAGTTGATCATCCAGTTGTAAAGAATATTTTCTTCTCCTTCTGGAATTAAAAGATGTGCCTTTACCATGAATTCTGGATCAAGACCTACGAAACACTCTGCATGGTACATAGTTTTCCAACGTGTTTCATAAACAGCATCCATAACAACTTTATCAAGTTTCACTTCATCAACACCTGGCTCACCCTTAATACGACGAGCTGCTGCATAACGACCTGTTACCGCACCATCATTGAATAATAAAACTTTAGCATCCTTCTCAAGACCAAATGTTTCACCATTTTTTACAGGCATATCTGTAACGATGGTTCCTGGAGAATTCTTTGCTAATTCATAAGCTTCCTTTAAAGTATTTACCTTTACTACGTTGTTTCCGTAGAAAGCTGCTTCAATAATAGAACGAGTTTTTGAAAAACCAGGCTTGCCAGCTCCGATTTCATTAAGTGGATAATACGCTTTTGTTGACATTTTTTGTCCTCCTTAATAATTAAATATTTATACAACACCTGGCTCTTTAGCTTTGGTGAGTAATTACTATATAGTGAGATTCTTTCACTTCGCTTGATATTATCTCATTTTTCATGATAAATGTCAATGATTTCATGATTCTTTTACAGAAACTCACGGAAATTTAATATTTTTGTCGTGTAATTTTCACAATATCAGAAATTACCTCTTCAATTGTCTTGTGGCATTTCTCAACCACAATTGTTCTTCTTCATTTAGATATGGCAACAATTTTTTATACACTTCCACGTGGTATGCATTTAGTAATTCCACATCTTTATCCTGCATGTATGCCACATCAATACCATCCAAATCAATGGGCGCATAGGTCAACGTTTCAAATCTCATAAATTGTCCCCATTCATTCTGAATATCCTTTACGCAAAGCAGTTCATTTTCTATACGGATACCATGACTTCCTTCTATATAAACACCTGGCTCATCGGTTGTAATCATACCTTCCTCAAATATCCAGTCATGATTTATGGCAGGGTTACGTTTCCACCGAAATCCATTAGGCCCTTCATGAACATTCAGATAGGAGCCTACTCCATGGCCTGTTCCGCACTGGTAATCAATTCCCATTTCCCAGACAACTCCCCTGGACAAGATATCAAGGTTAAAACCATTGCAGCCATATAGGAATCTGGCATTTTGCAGGCGAAGCATTCCACAAACCACTGCTGTAAAATGTTTTTTCTGTTCTTCAGTTAATTCTCCTAACACAAAAGTTCTTGTAATATCTGTGGTTCCTTCTAAATATTGCCCGCCGCAATCCACTAGCAGAAAATTTTTCTGCTCTAACTCTGCACAGTTCTTTTCCTTTGCTGAGTAATGCATCATAGCTGCATTTGGGCCATATGCACAAATCGTATCAAAACTTAAATCTTTGTATTCTGGTATCTCCTGACGCAGTGAATCCATTTTTTTGCCGGCAGTATATTCATTCATTGGTATTTTCCCAATATTTGTCTTAAGCCAGTACATAAACTTTGTCACCGCTGCACCATCTTTAATGTGAATTTCTCTTGTATTCTGAATTTCTGTCTGGTTTTTTACAGCTTTCATCATAACTGATGGATTGGGTTCATCCAGTTTCCGGCAAATTTCCGGTATAAGACAATACAACGCGTAATTTACTTTATTCTCATCTAGTAAAACAGATTGATATTCCCTTAATATATCATGTAGCGAATCATATATAGATGCATATTCCCGTATCACTACCCCTGATTCAGCAAGAGTTTTCTCTACCTCATGGCTCACTGCCTTCTTTTGCATGTAAAGGCTGGCATTTTTCTGTGAAACCACAGCGTAAGCTAGTGCTACCGGATTATTTTCTACATCATTTCCTCTTATATTGAAAATCCATGCAATATCGTCTAGTGACGTAAGCAAGTGAGCTTCTGCATTTTTGTCTTTCATTACCTTGCGTACTCGCTCTAGCTTACTACTGACGGATTCTCCTGCATATTTTTCTGAAAGGATTGACACCGGCTCAGCCGATAATGCTGGACGGTTCTCCCAAATAATTCCCACCAAATCCTCTTCGTAGGCACAAGTTAATTTTTTTCCATTCATCTTTCCTTCAATCGCATTAATAAATTGTTTCGTCACTGTTTTTCCATCAAATCCAATAATATTATGCTTCTGCATATAAACAGCACAGTACTCCTCCACTGTCGGCACTCCTGCCATACCCGTCCGAAACAAAATAATACCACTGCCCTCTAACTCTTTTTCTGCCTGAATAAAATAACGGCCATCTGTAAACAGCCCTGCCTCCTCTTTTGTAACGATTAATGTTCCCGCCGAGCCGGTGAAACCACTTAAAAATTTTCTGGTTTTAAAATAATCTCCCACATATTCCGATAAATGATAATCATCTGTTGGTACCACGTATAAATCTATCTTACGTTCTGCCATAAGCGCACGCAGTCTTTCAATTCTTTCTCTAATCATAGTTCCCTCTCATTCTGCCATTCCAGCGGACATTTTCATATAAAAACTTTATGCCCGGCTCATTCCTGAATTTAGCATATACATTTTTTAATTTCTTATTTGTGTTATCTGCGTCCATATTTTACACGAAACAGATAAATAGTTCAACTCAAAATAGCAGTCCATTTATTTTACATTTTATTTACTACTTGAAATTATTCGGCTAGCTATGATACTATAAAAAAGATATGGCAAAATTTTATAAAAGGAGGCACAATAATGAATTCAAATTATTTTTCAGAAATCACCCCCGAAATTTTAAAATATTCGAAAATGTGTACAGCTGTCAGCATAATAGATAATACCTTGTATACCAAATACGATGTAAAACGCGGTCTTCGCGATTTAAATGGTAAAGGTGTATTAGCAGGTCTTACCGAGATTTCCACCATTAAAGCTTATGAAGAAATTAATGGTGAGTCCCACCCATGCCAGGGAAAATTATACTATCGTGGTTATGACGTAGAAGACCTGGTACATGGCTTTAATACTGAGAATCGCTTTGGTTTTGACGAGGTTGCCTATCTGATATTATTTGGTTCCTTGCCAAGTTCCAGTGAACTTGACACTTTTTCTTCTGTGCTGGGAAGGTACCGTTCATTACCAACCAGTTTTGTCAGAGATATTATTATGAAATCACCTAGCCGAGACATGATGAACACTCTCGCCCGTAGCGTTTTGACATTATATGCCTATGACGACAGAGCAGATGATACTTCTATACCAAATGTTTTGCGCCAATGTCTTGAATTAATCAGTATTTTTCCAATGCTTAGTGTATACGGATATCAATGTTATAAGCATTTTCATGATGGTGACAGTCTGGTAATCCACCAGCCTTCCGAAACGCTTTCCTATGCAGAAAATCTTCTTCATATTTTGAGACCGGATGGTTCTTATACAGAATTAGAAGCACGTATTTTAGACCTTGCTCTCGTGCTTCACATGGAACATGGTGGTGGTAATAATTCCACCTTTACAACACATGTTGTATCTTCTTCCGGTACAGATACTTATTCTGCTATTGCCGCCTCTTTAGGCTCTTTAAAAGGTCCTCGACACGGTGGCGCAAACGTAAAAGTAACACAAATGTTTGAGCACATGAAAGCTACCATCAAGGATTGGACTGATGAAGACGAGGTGGCTGCTTATCTTACTGCACTGCTGAACAAGCAAACCTTTGATAAAGCAGGCCTTATCTATGGCATCGGACACGCTGTATATTCTTTATCCGATCCACGAGCAACTGTGTTCCGCAGCTTTGTTCAGGCATTATCCAAAGAAAAAGGAATGGAAAAAGAATATGCTCTGTACAATCTGATTGAAACACTTGCACCAAAGGTAATTGCCAAGGAAAGAAAAATCTATAAAGGTGTCAGTGCAAATGTAGATTTTTACAGCGGATTTGTATACAATATGCTGGGACTTCCAACAGAACTTTACACCCCACTCTTTGCCTGTGCAAGAATGGTTGGCTGGAGTGCACATCGCATCGAAGAACTTGCTAACAACGGAAAAATTATCCGCCCGGCATACAAAGCGATTTGCCCGGAATCTGTTTATATCCCTATTGCCGAACGAAAATAAATCAAAACCTCTGCTCACTATATGGCAGAGGTTTTTGTCCATTTTTAATAAACAGTTTATCAAATTGTATTACTTTCTGTACAAAACTTTCCTTAAAGTTATGTATTTTTTGTGCAAATTCATAATTTCTTGTTGAAAATCATTAGAAAATGGTGTAAAATAAACTAAAACATTGTAATACAATACTTCATCACAGAGATATGGGAGGAATAATAATGACATTAGAAAATTTAAGCATTTTAGTGTGCGATGATTCAATTCTTGCACGTAAGAAATTAAGTGATTTCTTGGTATCCTTAGGATGTGGTCACGTAGAGCAGGCAGCCGATGGACAATCTGCAATAGATATGTATAAGGAGTTAAAGCCGGATATTGTCTTTTTAGATATCGTAATGCCAGTGAAGGATGGTATTACTGCTGTCAAAGAGATCGTTGCTTTTGACAGTGATGCTCATATTGTTATGACTTCTTCCGTCGGCACACAAGAAAACTTGAAAGAGGCTTTAAAAGCTGGCGCAAAGGATTTCATCCAGAAACCACTTGATAATGACCAGATTAAGCATGTTATTATGTCTAAAGTCGAAGGGGGAAAATAAATGTTTTCACAGTTTTTCGGTAACTATTTACTAAATGAGGGATTAGTAACTCCTACGCAGCTAACCGATGCCATTCAGGATGTCAACAGACTGCACACTCGCATCGGAGAACTGGCCGTTCGCTATGGTTATTTAACCCCTGAGCAGGTGGAAGAAATACATATTCTTCAAACAAGAGAAGATAAGCGTTTTGGCGAATTAGTGGTCGAGCACTGGCTTATGACAGGTGAAGAAGTGACTACTCTGCTAGATGTCCAGCATAACGATTATGAATTGTTGTGCAAAGTATTGGTAGACAGCAAAATCCTGACACAGCAGCAATGTGACGATGCATTAGAGCAATTCAAACACAAATACCGCTTAGAGGATATGGACAATCTGAACTTGTTACAGACAACAAAAATCAATGTTTTGATTAATGACTTTTTTGACTTAACCGGACTAAGTGATTCTAAAGTCTATATCAGATACATAAGTCTGTTGTTTAACAATATCACTCGCTTCATTGGTAATGATTTTACTCCTTTTAAGGAGAATTTGTTAAGCGAGGCTCCAAAGGATATGTATATAATATCCCAGGATATTTTAGGTCCTTTTTCTGCCAGAACAGCTATTGCTGCTTCCGAAGAAGCATTAATCGGCCTTGCTTCAAGATATGCAGAAGAAGATTTTACAGAATTTGATGAGTATGTTATTGCTTCCATTCAAGATTTCTTAAATCTGAATAATGGATTATTTACAGTTAATGCAGCCAATGAATTTGTAATGAATTTGTCACTTACACCACCAGTAGAAGGTGACAATAATTTAGATTATGCCAACAAGACAGTATATTGTCTTCCTATTAACTTCTCATTTGGAACCATTAATTTTATTATCTCGGATTTATAAAATGCATTATATCATTAAAAAACCATCACATTATTGCAATTTTGCAACAATGTGATGGTTTTCTGTTTCACTGTATTTACTTACATTCCTAAGAATTTCTTAACTACATCCTGCATTTTTTCGGTTTCGCATACAGTATCGTGTAATACTGGAGCTGTACGAATCTCCTCAATTGCCTTAGGTACTTTTACATTAGAAATCTTCTCTAACTCATCTACCAATTCAAAATCACCCATAGAATCATACTTCGCATCAATAGCATTCATTACGCTTCTTGTAAACTTATACGGACTTGCTGTAGAAGCAATTACAGTCTTTGTAGCATCCTTACTGTCTGCCTTATATTTTTCATAAACAGTTGCTGCTACTGCTGTATGTGTATCCATTACATAACCAGCTGTCTCATAAACAGTCTTAATAGTAGAAGCTACCTCCTCTTCCTTTGCATAATTGCCGTAGAAGTCACCGAGCTCCGCCTTCATGCTGTCTGTAATAGTATAGACACCCTTTGCTGCCAAATCATTCATACATTCTGCATTCTTTGTAGCATCCTCTCCTGCAATCTTATAGATTAATCTCTCTAAGTTGCTGGAAATCAAAATATCCATAGATGGAGAAGTTGTTAAAATAAACTCACGATTTCTGTCGTAGCTTCCTGTTGCAAAGAAATCATATAATACCTTATTATCATTAGATGCACAGATTAATTTTGCAATCGGCACACCCATTGCCTTAGCATAGTAAGCTGCTAAAATATTACCAAAGTTACCAGTTGGTACTACTACGTTAATCTTTTCGCCGTTCTCAATCTCATTATTTTCAATCATTTTTGCATAAGCATATACATAGTATACAACCTGTGGCATTAAACGACCGATATTGATAGAGTTTGCAGATGAGAACTGATAACCTGCTTCATCTAATTCCTTAGCCAAATCTTTATCGTTGAATATCTTCTTCACACCTGTCTGAGCGTCATCAAAGTTACCATGAATACCTACAACAAATGTATTATCACCCTTCTGAGTTACCATCTGTTTCTCCTGAATTGGGCTTACACCATTCTTTGGATAGAATACAATAATCTTTGTTCCAGGTACATCCGCAAAACCAGCTAATGCTGCCTTGCCTGTATCACCAGATGTTGCGGTGAGAATTACAATATCATTCTTAACATTATTCTTCTTTGCTGCTGTTGTCAAAAGGTGTGGCAAAATGGAAAGTGCCATATCTTTAAATGCGATAGTTGCTCCATGAAACAATTCTAAGTAGTAAGCATCAGAAACCTTTGCCAATGGTGCAATTGCTTCTGTATCGAATTTTGCATCATATGCTTTACTGATACATGACTTTAATTCTTCTTCTGTGTAATCATCAAGCATCAGCTTCATTACTTCGTAAGCAGTTTCCTGATAAGTCATCTTTGCAAGCGCTTCAAAAGAAACATCTAATGCAGGAATATGATCTGGTACAAATAAACCACCATCATCTGCTAATCCTTTTAAAATCGCCTGTGAAGCTGTTACTTTCTCACCATTGCTTCTCGTACTTTTGTATAAAACACTCATGTTCATTCTCCTATCTACATTTGATTTATTCATCATTGTGTATGAACTGCTCTTTAGAATATGTACAATTTTCTAACATGTTCCGACGCAGAACTGAAATCATTATAGCATACCTGTTTTTGGGAAACAAGTAGAACTTACAAAAAAAGCGTCAAACGACGCCTTTATAAGTATAATGGCATACTAATCTGCCAATAATCTGGTTGCACAAATCGGATTGCGGTAAAATGCATTGGAAATCTTAATACCTGTCTTCTTAGAACTTGCATGAATAACCTGTCCGCCACCAATGTACATAGCAACGTGATTAATACTAGAACCATTGCCATAGAAAATCAAATCCCCTGGCTTTAATTCAGATGTACTAATTCTTCTGCCACAGTTAGCCTGAGCTCTGGAGGAATGCGGTAAGTAAACTCCATAATTTCTGTAAATTCCCATTGTAAATCCGGAACAATCGGCACCATTTGTCAAGCTTGTACCACCCCAGACATAAGGGTTACCAAGGAACTGCTTAGCAAACTGCACAATTGATACACGAATATCAGAAACTCCAGAACCATATTTTAATTCTGTGATTGTGACAGCAGTATCCAATTCGTTCTTAATTTCAACAAACTCTTTTGCCACATAACCTTCATCAGAATCTACAGCTACTTTAATCCATTCATCTGTCATCTCTACTACAGATAATTTTTCTTCCTGTGGCACCTGGCACAGAATGCCTGCTTCAGTAGAAGCTTCCAGACGAACATTTAAAGTCTGTGTGTTTACGACAGCAAATGTTTCCATAACTTCCTTTGCCACTTCTTCTGCTTCTTCGCCTGTATATAAAAATTCTGCTTTTACGTAACCTTCTACTTTACCGGACTTAATCTTAGCCCATCCATCTTTTGTTTCAAGAATTTCACAGCCTGCGTTCTTTGGTAGCTTACCAGCCAAATCTGCATCTTCGTTTGGTTCTTTACGAATATTCAGATTGTTATCTACATGTGCTACACCCAAATTAGTGTAACCAGCCACAACAGATTCTACTGTATGCTCCGGAGAACTGACTCCTACCTGCTTAGACAATGAACCTGAAGTAGTTACGTTGTCTGTGCTTCCTAATACATCCTCCACGCCAATGTTCAACTCTGCAGAATCCACGTTCACATCTAAGAACTTAACTTTTGTTCCAACAGTTGACTGTTCTCTTGCCACAACTTCTGCCGCATTTGCAATATTTTTGTTATCTATATGATACGCCTGACTTACCATGCAGGCTGTAGTGAGTACACATATACCAGTTGTTAAAAGTGTAGTACCTTTTATCGTATTTTTCATGGAACCCTCCTATTATACTTTCACTCGTAACCATTCCATACTTCATAGTTACATCATTCCTTATATATTACATATTTATTACAATACCCGCTAAACATTTTAACACATAATCGCTGTTTGTCAAGTCTATGTGTAATACCTTCGTAACATATTTAGAAATTACTGTTCCATGCTATCTTATCCCTTTGATAATAGTTCCTCCACAGGCAACAATATCACCATCATAGAGAACCAATGCTTGACCTGGAGTAGCAGCCCGTTGAGGCTCATCAAATATACATTCTATTTTACCTTCACCAATCTTTCTGACAGTACAGGCAGCCCCTTGATGGGCATAACGAATTTTTCCTGTGAAGCGCATTTCCCCTTCAATATCAGACACTGCCATAAAATTCACATTTTCCGCATACACATACCGGTCAAACACGTCTTCATTACTTCCAATCACAACTTCATTTGTTTCCGGCCTTATCTCCACCACAAAAACCGGCTTGCCCATAGACAAATTCAGTCCCTTTCGCTGTCCCACAGTATAATGGGTAATGCCTTTGTGTCGTCCTATTATCTGTCCATCCATATCTACGAAATTACCTTCCGGAATATTGACACCGGCCTCCTGGCTGATAAAAGATGCATAATCATTATCTGGAATAAAACAAATTTCCTGACTATCCGGCTTATTTGCCACTTGTAATCCAATATCACCAGCTATTTTCCGGATTTCATCTTTACAAAATGCTCCTACTGGCATAAGTGTGTGTGCCAATTGCTCCTGTGTCAGATTATACAAGGCGTAGGTCTGATCCTTTGCTTGTGTAACGGACTTTTTTAGTGCATATCTTCCATTTTCTAACTGTACCACCTGTGCATAATGACCAGTGGCAATATAATCTGCGCCTAATGCCAGGCTTTTATCAAGAAGCGCTTCCCATTTCACATAACGGTTACAGGCTATACAAGGATTCGGTGTTCTTCCTTCTAAATATTCCTTTACAAAGTAGTCCATTACTTTTTCTTTGAATATGTCACGAAACTGCATTACATAATAAGGAATACCAAGTGCGTTTGCCACTCTTCTCGCATCATCCACTGCACTTAAGCCACAGCACCCCCCCTGTTCTTCCGCCTCGAAGGTGTCTTTTTCTTGCCAGATCTGCATGGTAACTCCCATTACATCATAGCCCTGCTCCTTCAGTAAATACGCCGCCACAGAGGAATCTACTCCCCCCGACATCCCGATTACTACTTTCTTTTTTTCTGCCATTTATATTCCTATACAGACTCGGGTCTGTTTTCCTTTCCTGATGTATTTTTCTATCTATTCAACTAATTTCAAACAGGATTGCTCACCCGCTGAGCAATCCGTACATACATCATGCTGCTTTTGTATGTGTGCATATAATTTACAAAACTCCCATGTTGAATAGATTTATGGTGATGCTGAACATGACGGCATGGGAGTTTTGTATCCGTCGGCAAACTGTCTGTATCCGACATCTGTCTGATGCCAATTCTATATCTTACGCAAACAATTCTCTTCCTTATCGATACTTTTTAACACGCTCTAGTATATAAGAATTACAAAAAATGTTCAAGTGTCTGGATGCTAACTGGAGTAATTTTCAAGAAAGTCATACAATTCCTTCACTTCTTTTACGCCATAACCTTCCTTACACTTTGTCTGCATTTCTTCCGGAAGATTGTCCATATAAATATCTGTCAGCATAAACAATTCACTATTTGCCCCCTCATATACTCCGATTCTGTTATCCTGTTCTGCTTTCAGAATATATGCAAATACTTCTTTATCTTCATAGATTTTTCTCACAACCACTTTATCACCGGAAAATGAAAGAAGAAAACAATCACAAAATCCCTTCTGCTTTTCTTCGGCAGAAGGGTTTTTCTCATACTCTGATAAATATGTGATAAATTCCTCTCTTGTCATCCCAATACACTCTGGCGGCATCGCCACCGTTTGTTCTGCATGAGTCTGAGAGGTTCGATTATAAATATCAAACACATACTGTGTATTACCACCAATCTGATTCTCCGATACTTTTTCCACTGTTACCGGCGGCAAAATATTCTCATCTGTTACCAGCTCAATATTCCCATCTTCTTTCTTCAAATCCTCTTTTGCCCAGTAATAACTAATGCAAAACGCAATTACCACAAGGACTATTAATATTCCAACTGCCATTATTCTTTTATTTTTCATAATACCTGACTTCCTTTATTTTCTTAATCTGCAACGAAACTTAATTTGTCTCATTGTAAGTATCTCCCATTTTTGTCTTTTTATTCATGATTCAGGCATTTATCTATTATAATATTTGCAACTATTCAGTACCCTCATAGGTTACCAATGTTATTATGAATTGCATTCATAATAACAGGCAAAATCCATGCAGAATCACCTACGGTGATGGATTTTGGCCTGCTGCCACTACGTTTTCATACGGACTGTGCAGTTCAGCACAATACAAGCTTGTATTGTCCTGGTTCTGAATAGTTACTAATATTTTTAATTTTCAAACACGCTCTAGTATATAAAAAAACGCATACCTTGCGGTACACGTTTTTTATTACTTATTCACGAAATAAATGAAGCTTATCAACTATTTTTGCCATGCGCAATCCCATTGGCATTTGAATCATCTCTTCCCGGCTGATTCCCTTAAATAATAGAATTGCTACCATATAAGCTACCACTGCCACAATAACAGAGCCTGTCACTGCTATGGTGTTAGAGTGAATCACTGCCATGAACAAATTATAGAATACTACTGCTACTATTCCCATAATTCCAGCGGCCATAACTGGAATCAAAAATGTTTTTACGATTTCCTGTTCATAGCGAACGGTTCTCCATATTCCAATAGCATTCAATATGCACATTACAACAGAGAAGAAAATATTCGCATAAACCACTGCATATAACTTCAAATCAAACACATCCAGCATAAGATAAAGACAAGCAATATGCAGTACCAAAGCAATCACTGCATTGATTACTGGTACATTCATGCGATTTAACCCCTGCAAAATACCATTTGTCAAGGTGGACATTGCATAAAAGATAACTGCTACTGCCCCCACCTGCAACAGGCTTGCCGGCAACTGACTGCTGTCGTTAAATAACAATTGCAGTATAGGCGATGCCAGAATTGACAAGCCAACTGCACATGGAATCGTCAGCAACATGACAAAACGCATTGCAACGTTAATTTTATTATTTACAAGCTTACGGCTTCGCTTCTGCAAAGCAGCTGTCATAGACGGTATCAGTGACGAAGTAATGGCACTTGCCAAAGCAATTGGCACGTTAATCAATACCTTGTATTTACCGGAATAAATTCCCCAAAGCTCCACATAATTTTCTACCTGGTGGTTCTCCATGGAACGATAGAAAATTGCCTGATCAATAATACCGCTGATATTATAAACTGTTGTACTTAATAGAACCGGTAAAATAATAAGAATCATTGGTTTTAGCATTGATGAATAAGACTCCACCTGTGTACTGCGATCATGTTTCCTTTGACGCTTATACACTGCATGGAATAAGCTACCAACAAACATAAGAAATAACAGACCTGCAAGAGCACCTGCCCCAGTTCCCAATGTACCACCTGCTGCGCCATATGCTGCAGCATAATCTTCCTGATATAAAACATCCCCAATTGTTTTTCCATACCGATATAAATAGTATGCAGCTGCTACACTAATAATTGCATTTACAATCTGTTCTAATATCTGTGAAATCGCTGTAGGCATCATAGTGCCCATTCCCTGAAAATATCCACGAAATACGCCCATAACAGCCACAATAAGAACAGTCGGTCCCATAACCCGCAACGCGATTGCACTTAACGGATTCCTCATAAGGTCACCAGCAATCCAATCAGCACCTACGAATACGATTAATCCTGCAATGGCACCTGTTACAATTGCAAACAACATAGCTTCCCGGTACACACGCCTTGCGTTCTTTACCTCACCACGGGCCAATCGCTCCGACACCATCTTTGCCACTGCGGTAGGCAGACTGTAGGATGAAATCAGAAGCATCAGCGAGTACACTTCATATGCACAACTATAATAACCATTCCCCTCATCCCCTATGATATTTGTCAAAGGTATGCGGTATATCATTCCAATGATTCTTGCAATCATAGAGGCCACCGCAAGCACGCTCCCTTGTACTACCATATTCCTGTTTGTATTTCTGTTTCCCATATAAACTCCTGTACTATACTAAATTCATTATCGGCTGATGCCAAGTTTCTCTAAAATAGCATCCTGATGCGAAAACATAATTTTTTCTTCTGTCTCTATCATGTGATCGTAACCCATTAAGTGTAACATACTGTGAGCAAAAAGGAAAGCAAATTCACGTTTGCAGGAATGTCCATAGCTCTCTGCCTGCTCCTTTACTTTGTCAAGAGAGATAACAATATCCCCTAACATCAGTTCACCTGTATCCGGATTAAAGTTGTCCCCCTGTTCCTCGAGGTCATCAAAACATGCAGGTTCCACATATTCTATCATAGGAAAAGACAATACATCTGTTGGCCTGTCTATCTCCCTTTGTTCCTTATTAATCTGCTGTATAGAATCATTGTCTGTCAAAATACAGTTCACCTCTGCTTCATAAGGACAGCTTTCATAATCCAGGGCAGCCTCCATAACAAGTTCTCCAAGCTCTTTATAATCAATTCCCAAATCCAGTTCATATTCTTTTTCCAGATATAACGTCATTGTATTTCTGCTCCTTTATCCGTTCTTTCTCTGTGTCTTTTTCTGTTTTTTTGCAGGCTTCTCTTTTGTCTTTTTTGGTTCTGATTTACTCTCATATTCTTCATACGCCTTAACAATCTTCTGCACAAGTGGATGGCGCACAACGTCCTTGCTTGTCAGCTCGCAGAATGCAATATCTTCCACTCTTTTTAACACCTGGCAAGCCACTTCTAACCCTGAACGCTGGGAAGAAGGCAAGTCCTTCTGCGTTGCATCACCGGTGATGATAACCTTAGAACCAAAACCGATACGTGTCAGAAACATTTTCATCTGGGCCGGAGTGGTATTCTGGGCCTCATCCAGAATAATAAACGCATTGTCCAAGGTTCGACCGCGCATATAAGCAAGAGGTGCCACCTCAATCAATCCTTTCTCCATATTCTTCATAAATGTTTCGGCACCCATAATCTGATATAACGCATCATAAAGAGGACGGAGATATGGATCCACTTTGCTCTGCATATCTCCAGGCAGGAATCCTAACTTTTCTCCTGCCTCAATTGCCGGTCTGGTCAAAATGATTCTAGATACTTCCTCATTCTTAAAGGCCTTGATCGCCATTGCCATTGCCAGATATGTCTTACCTGTTCCCGCAGGACCAATGCCAAACACAATCATTTTCTCCCGAATGGCATCTACATAATTCTTCTGTCCCAATGTCTTAGGCTTAATTGGCTTCCCCTGAATGGTATGACAGATAATGTCTTTATCAATTTCAAGCACCTGCTTTTCTTTTTCTTCCACCGCCAGAGATAAAATATAGTCTACATTCTGCTCATTAATAATATTACCTCTTTTGGACAATTCTGTCAGCTGCTTCAATACGCTGTATGCCTTTTCTATCCGGGTCTCCTCGCCTTCAATGCGAACTTCTCCTTCTCTGGTAATTACCATTACATCATACATTCTTTCAATCTTTTTGATGTTTTTATCAAACTGGCCAAATACATTTTGTATATGTTCCGCCGGAATATCAATTATTTTCTCCATTATTCACCTCTGACTCCTGTTCCTTTATTTCTATTTTCTCCACCGGACTTCTGACACCTAATTTTTCAATCAATACAAATCTTCCTGTGGTCTGGCACTCTTTTCCAGTAACTTCTATTGTAACATTATTTTCGAGTATTTCTACCCCTTTTTCGTTTAAATTTTCACAAAATTCTCTTAATCTTTTCTTAGCAACCTGATTTGCCTGCTCTTTTGTATATTTTTTTTGGATGACCTCATATTTTCTTATTGTATATTCTCCTAATGTAATGGGTAAATAAAAATTTTCTCCCAAATGAAGTTGTGTTTCCTCTGTTGCCATATCCTGTTTTGGTTCCAAACTCCGGTTTCTTCCAAAATAAAAACAAGTATCAAGCACCTTCGCATAATATCCCTTGTAATCCTTTTCCTGATATAGTTTTTCCTCGTAAGTTAATGGAAATACATCATTATAGTCATAAATTGTTTTTCCATATATATCTGCATCTGCTGCCACATAATGATACGCTGTCGGCTCTTCTGCATCATCCAAAATAGTAATCTGCCCTGAAACTAATACATCTCCCTCTTTTACCACATCTCTCTCAGAAACCATCGGTGTCCCTTTTCGTGTGACCATTTTCACAATCACAGCATCCTTATTGGATAAAATGTCACTTTCCATTTCCTCTGTTTTCTCATCCAACGTAATATCTGTGTTTTCCCTCAGCTGAATAACCAGCCGCGTTCCCTTTATCTGTGCGGAAGCCCAGATAATATCATTGTATTTAATCCGCAACATAGTCTCAATTTCTTCACAATTTATTTTTTCTTTACGAATTCCATGATATATATTTTCGCTTTCTAAATAATCCAGCAACACATCTGTTGTTCTGGCACAATTTCCGTATATTTCAATCTGCCAGATAAAATGGGAACACATATGTACTGCAAGGCAGCATAGAATCACTCCGAGAAAAAATATTTTTCTCTTTCTGTATTTATGCATTACAAACGGAACCCCTGTCTTTTCCATGACATGGACTTTTGTTTTAGTTTTCTTCAGGATTGGTGCCAGTTCAAAAAATCCTCGAACGCTGATATACATTTCATAGGTATTGTCTTTTTCTTTTATATTCCAAAGCAATATGTTTCGATTGCTACACAGGTTCATAAAACGTTCCGGGGAAGCTCCCTCAAGGCGGATTCTCACATATCCTTTTATATACTTCATAAGTCGGATAAACATAATCGTCCCCCAGTCACACAGCCTCTCTTTTATAGTGTATTCCCAAATGCCGGATATATTACTAGAGCGCGTTTGAAAATTGTTTTTGTGCAAGATGTGCATTCCACTTTGTGGGGAATTCATCACTGTAACCGGGATATTGTCTGCCACTTTCTCATACACTATAACAATCTCTAATTATATGGTGGAATGCATGAAACAGACTAAAAAAAGGACTGATATTGTAGAAGCTGCCGGACTGCCTAAAGATTGCATTTTTGGTTCTGTTATTGTGACGGTTACCGGGCAGAATGAGGCATATGTGGAAAATTATAAGGGGATTATTGAGTATACCAGCGAGAAGATTAAACTGCTGGCTAAGGATTGTCATGTTACATTCACAGGGTTCAGGCTTACAATTACTTACTATACCAATGATGAAATGAAGATTTCCGGGTATATTACAGGGGTTAGTTACCAGAAATAGATATCAAAATCCATATAAAAGGAGCTATTATTCATTATAGATTACGAATAATAGCTCCTATTCTATATTACTTTTCATAGTTACATTATACTCCTTACCCTCTTCTGTCAAATACACTGCGAGCTGTCGGCAGAACTTCAACTGCTAATCCCGTATAACAGCCGCTTCTTAGTGTTTCTTCTTCTGTATAGCTCTCAGATGCTTTTGCAAGCATTGCCTTAAAACTCATGGTGCCTTGTCGTCCGTCATCTGATGAAGAATGGTCAGATAACTTTACATTTGCTGATTGTAATACTTTTTCTATAGGATTTACACTGTACATCCCTGTTAATTTTGTTACTGCATCGTCCACCTCCTTGTATTTGAATTTTAATCGGAACTCTTAATTTTTATATCGGTACTTTAGTACCATTTATTTAGCCTTTTTGGAAAATTTTAGAAAAAAATTTATCTCAATGTAAATGTTATAGTTTTTCAAAAGTATAGATCACAAAAAAGCAGGTTGCCCTGCTTTTCTGCTATATAAATTATGCAAGTTTTGTCTTTGCTAATTCAACTAATGTTGCAAATCCTTCTGCATCGTTTACAGCCATTTCTGCAAGCATCTTTCTGTTCATGTCAACACCAGCTAACTTTAAGCCATACATGAACTTGCTGTAAGATAAACCATTTAATCTTGCAGCAGCGTTAATTCTAGCGATCCATAAGTTTCTGAACTGACGCTTTCTTTCTTTTCTACCAGCATAAGAGCTTGTTAATGCTCTCATTACTGACTGTTTTGCAACTCTGTACTGCTTAGAACGGGCTCCTCTGTAACCCTTTGCAAGCTTTAATACTTTTTTATGTTTACGTTTTGCGTTCATTCCGCCTTTGATTCTTGCCATTTCAAAATCCTCCTATTATGCAAATCTTTCCAAAATTATACGTAAGGTAAAATCTTCTTCATTGTCTTTACGTTTGTAGCGTCTACTGTTGTAGCTTTTCTTAAATTTCTCTTAGTCTTAGCAGACTTCTTTGTTAAGATGTGACGCTTGTAAGCTTTACTTCTCTTTAATTTACCTGTACCTGTTACTTTGAAACGCTTTGCAGCGGCTCTTTTTGTTTTTAATTTCTGCATTCCAAATTCCTCCTAAATAATCTTATTTGTAATCACAAATATTAGTTATATATAGTACGGATTAAAATCCTATTGTACTAACGCTTCTCGGCCAAAATCATGATGATGCTTCTGCCTTCCAGTTTTGCAGGCTTCTCGATTACCGCAACATCAGACAACTTCTCAGCAAAAACATCAAGGATCTGCTTACTACTCTGCATATGCGCCATCTCTCTACCACGGAAACGTAACGTAACCTTTACCTTATCTCCCTTTGTGATGAACTTTCTGGCAGCATTCACCTTCGTATTCAAATCATTATCCTCGATATTTGGAGAAAGACGAACTTCTTTGATATCAATTACCTTCTGCTTTTTCTTTGCTTCTTTTTCTTTTCTCGCAAGTTCATAACGATATTTTCCGTAATCGATAATTTTACATACCGGAGGCTTTGCTGTAGGTGCAATCTTTACAAGGTCTAAATCTGCCTCTCTTGCTAAGGCATTCGCTTCCCTTGCAGACATGATACCTAACTGCTCTCCATCTGCTCCAACTACTCGTACTTCCTTATCTCTGATTTGCTCGTTAATCATTAAATCGCTAATAACTGTGCACCTCCATCATAGTCTAATAACCTGTCAGCTTCTATTACTGGTGTCTTCCTGCTCCCAAGCATAAAAAAAGCAGATAGACAACCGACTATCCACTACTAAAACACAAAACATTCCTGTTTTGCTTAGAATTATTAACGCTTAGTCGCCTAATTGCGCTAAGGTGAGAGTGGATACTCTTCTTTCTTTTGCTAAACAACTTCTATAGAATACCATTCGAATGGGTAAATGTCAATATATTTTTAAATATTTATAAAAAAAATTTTTTCGTACATACTAGTGTACTGTACAATGGATAATATGTAGTGGAAAAGTATAACCATCCATTATTTACTATTCAATGTAATATCGTATTATGCCGGGGTGTTACTCTTAGTAGATGTATACACTTTATACTTAGGAAACTTTTCCGGCGTAAAAATTCACACCGCCTAGCGGTAGAAAGGACTTGATTATGGCTCAATTAGATTGTAGCGCTACAAACTGTTATTACAACTGCAGCCACGGCTGCTCTAGGGGAGAAATCACTGTAGGAGGTTCTCAGGCTTGTGACTGCGGCGATACCTGCTGTGAAAGCTTTAAACAGGGAAGCGAAAGTTATTCCAACTCTGCAAAGGAAGCCTGTCGCACAATTGATATTTCCTGCAAAGCTACCCACTGTATGTATAACAAAGACGAAAAGTGTTATGCGGAGCATATCGGTATTGCCGGTGGTAATGCTATGGAGTCGGCAGAAACAGAATGTGCTAGTTTCAGACCTAGATAGTTGTAGTGGCGCCCCTATGCGTGGTGGCATGGGGCGCACTTCTATAAATCTTATTTTTTCATCTGAACCATACAATTTTTCTTGCAGAAGCAAATCCCATAATGCACAAAGTTACGATATCCCTCTAATCTTAATTCTTCCTCATACCCACGTTCTACAATCTGAGCTAAGGCTTCTTTGCACTTTCCTTCCATTTGCTGATAACTATCTGCCTTTTTCAATTCAATTAAAAACACGGTATCTTTCTGGTTATATGGAACAAGTTGAATATCCGGTCTTCCATTGCCAGCTTCTCTGTTTGAACGTAACTTATAATCTGGCATTCCCTTTAACAAGCCAGCCACATAACCATGATAAAAACTCTCTGCATTATCATGATAACTAATGCCATCTAGTAGCTCACGTCTTAGAATTTGCTGAATTTCATCACAGCCACCACCAAGCAATGCCTGATGTAACGGCTTTCGGTCAAGTTTTTCTATTTTCTGGTCAAACCACTCTCGTATCGTATTTTCATAAATATATGCCACTTCCTCATTAGGTATTGTAAGCGTAAGATATATCATTCGATTTTCAAACCGTTCCGCCGTCTTTTTCAGATACCCGGTGAAGAACAAAAAGTTCCATAAATTATCTTGTGTCTTATGAATATCCTCATAGGTGATATCTTCATGCACCGGCACCTCAATCCTGCCACCTTGCATAAGCGTTTCGATTTCTTCCTTTACGTCATCATCTGCACGTTCTACCAGTTCTTTGATAATGCTATTAGAAGATGTATTTGACCAGTATGGCTTCGGAAATGCGTGTTCATTTGAAATCCCTTCCTGAACATAACTAATCATGCTCCACGGATTATACACTTCTGTGCTACCAAACTGATAACCATCATACCACTCTTTCGCTTCTGTGCTTCTGTACTCTAAGCTGTAGCGACATAACATTTGCTGCACCTCTGCCTCAGTAAATCCAAAATGCTCTGCAAAATCATTTGCTAACAAAGAATTGATTTTTAAATTATTCAATCCGGTAAATATGCTTTCTTTGCTTAACCGCAAACAGCCTGTAATCACAGCAAACTCCAGACTTGGATTCGTCTTGAGTGCTGACTCAAACAGAGAACGGATAAAATCTATCATCTCTGTGTAAAACCCTCTAAAATATGCATTTTCTAAAGGCACATCATACTCATCTAATAAAATAATTGTATTTTTATTATGGCATTGCTTCAAACATTCCGATAAAAACTGTAGGGATTTCGCATAGGTTACCGCTTCTGCTTTTCCGTTCATGATATTCTGGTATGCCTCTTTCTGCATATCTGACAACGCATTGGCATCAAGTACATATCTATGTCTATAATACTCTTTTTGAATCTCGTCTGTCAAACTTGCATATGCCATTTCAAAGTTTGGCTGTTTGGCAGATTTTAGCGTTAGAAAAATAACCGGATACTGCCCCATATGTTGCATATA
>JBGVIB010000142.1:0-21929 GCA_045122835.1 Lachnospiraceae bacterium | reverse complement strand
ATCCGGAAATGGATTTCTATCCAAGAACCTTTATTTTCGGTGCAAAAGCGGCAGCAGGCTACCGGAATGCGAAGTTGACAATCAAACTGATCAACTCTGTTGCAGATGTGGTCAATAACGATGCTTCTATTAATGGCAAGTTAAAAGTTGTATTTATTGAAAACTACCGTGTATCCAACGCAGAATGGATTTTTGCGGCAGCAGATGTTTCAGAACAGATCTCAACAGCAAGTAAGGAAGCGTCCGGAACAGGTAATATGAAGTTCATGTTAAACGGTGCATTAACACTGGGAACCATGGACGGTGCTAATGTAGAGATCGTGGAAGAAGTTGGTGCAGAAAATGCAGTTATTTTTGGGCTGAGTTCTGACGAGGTCATTGCTTTTGAAAAGAATAAGAATTATAATCCGATGGATATCTTTAATAATGATGCTGATATCCGTCAGGTATTGATGCAGTTAGTAAACGGAGCGTATGCTTCTGATACAGAACTGTTTAGAACATTGTATAACTCGTTGTTAAATACAGAAGATACTGACGTGGCAGACAGATATTTCATTTTAAAAGACTTCCGTTCTTACGCGGATGCACAGAAGCGCATTGAAGCCTTCTATAAGGACGAAGAAGCCTGGGCGAAGAGTGCGATCTTAAATGTGGCAAGCTGCGGCAAGTTCACGTCTGATCGTACAATTCAGGAATATGTGGATGAAATTTGGCACTTAGACAAAGTTGTGATTAAGAAATAATCGGTTCAAGTAAACGATAGGTTTATAGGAAAAAAGAAAGGAATATAACGTCATGGTTTCATTAATGGAAACAGGCGCGTATCTTGTAAACGGAACAGAAATTGTACCGGAAACAGCAGATGCGGCCGCTCTTATTAAAAGCAAAACAGGCTTAGATGTTGTAAAAGAAGAAGCATTAAAAAATACAATCGCTTATGGCATTTTAGAGAGCCATAATACATCCGATAACATGGACAAGTTAAGAATCAAATTTGATAAATTAACTTCCCATGATATTACATTTGTAGGTATCATTCAGACCGCACGTGCGTCAGGACTTGAGAAATTCCCGATTCCTTACGTACTTACCAACTGCCACAACTCTCTTTGTGCAGTGGGCGGTACCATCAACGAAGATGACCATATGTTTGGTCTTACCTGTGCGAAAAAGTATGGCGGTGTATATCTTCCGCCTCATCAGGCAGTTATTCATCAGTTTGCAAGAGAAATGCTTGCAGGCGGCGGAAAAATGATTTTAGGTTCAGACAGCCATACTCGTTACGGTGCATTAGGTACCATGGCAATGGGTGAAGGTGGTCCTGAATTAGTAAAACAGTTATTGTCTAAGACATACGATATCAATATGCCGGGCGTAGTTGGTGTATATTTAACAGGAACACCAATGAAGGGCGTTGGTCCTCAGGACGTTGCTTTAGCTATTATCGGTGCCGTATTTGGTAATGGCTATGTTAAGAATAAAGTAATGGAATTTATCGGTGACGGTGTTGCTAACTTAAGTGCTGATTTCCGTATCGGTGTGGACGTTATGACAACAGAGACAACCTGTTTATCTTCTATCTGGCAGACAGATGAAAAGATTAAGGAATTCTATGATATTCATGGCCGCGTAGAAGAATACAAGGAATTAAAACCAGGTAAGGTTGCTTACTATGATGGTATGATTGTAGTGGATTTATCTAAGGTAAAACCTATGATTGCTATGCCATTCCATCCAAGTAACACATATACTATCGAAGAATTAAATGCAAATCTCATGGATATCTTAGTAGACTGTGAGAAAAAAGCGTTAGTCAGCTTAGATGGACAGGTTGACTTTAAGCTTACTAACAAAGTAATTGATGGCAAATTATATGTAGATCAGGGTATTATTGCAGGATGTGCCGGCGGTGGATTTGAGAACTGTTGTGATGCTGCAGATATCTTAAGAGGTAAGAGTATCGGTGCAGATGAATTTACATTAAGCGTATATCCGGCTTCTACACCAATTTACATGGAATTAATTAAGAATGGTGCAATGGCTGACTTAATGGCAACTGGTGCAATCGTGAAGACTGCATTCTGCGGACCATGCTTTGGTGCAGGTGATACACCTTCTAACAATGGTTTCAGTATCCGTCACTCTACAAGAAACTTCCCGAACCGTGAGGGTTCTAAGTTACAGAACGGACAGATTTCTTCTGTAGCACTTATGGATGCCCGTTCTATTGCAGCAACAGCGGCAAACAAAGGTTTCTTAACACCTGCAACAGATATGGATGTAGAATACAAGGGCTTAAAATATCATTTTGATAAGACTATTTATGAAAATCGTATCTTTGACAGTAAGGGAGAAGCAGATTCTTCTGTTGAGATTAAATTTGGTCCAAATATTAAGGACTGGCCTGCAATGTCAGCACTTCCACAGAACATGTTATTAAAGGTAGTGTCTGAAATTCATGATCCGGTTACTACAACAGATGAGTTAATTCCATCTGGTGAAACATCTTCTTATCGTTCTAACCCATTAGGATTAGCTGAGTTTACTTTATCAAGAAAAGACCCGGCTTACGTTGGCAGAGCAAAAGAAGTACAAAAGGCTCAGAAAGCAATTGAAGCTGGCACATGTCCAGTGGAAGCTTTTGATGAATTAAAGCCTGTTATGGATACTGTTAAGGGCAAATTTGCAGAAGTTGGAAAAGGTAACTTAGGAATTGGAAGTACCATCTTTGCAGTAAAACCAGGTGATGGTTCTGCTCGTGAGCAGGCTGCTTCCTGTCAGAAGGTATTAGGCGGCTGGGCAAACATTGCCAATGAATACGCAACAAAGCGTTACCGTTCTAACTTGATTAACTGGGGCATGCTTCCATTTATCATTGAGGAAGGAGATCTTCCATTTAAGAATGGGGATTACTTGTTTATTCCGGATATTAAAGATGGTGTAGAGCAGAAGAAGAAAGAATTTACAGCTTATGTAGTAAATGAAGGTATGAGGGAATTCACCTTAAAGATGGATGACTTGACAGATGATGAGAGAACGATTATCTTAAAGGGATGTCTGATTAACTACTACAAAGGTTAATGATTAAAAAAGCGGTGTGGCTTTCGGGCTACGCCGCTTTTTATATACAAGGAAATTACAACGGTTTATTAATAGAATGTAATGCACGAAATTTCCTAGTATATAAAAAGTGATGCACATGTAAGTTGCATTTGTGGGTATGTACTTTTTTGTTGAAAAAACACAGAATTAAGATATAATAAGTATAATAGTGTTTTAAGTGAGCAGTGGGGTGAAGTAATGATTATCTTGAAGGCGAATAGAGAATTGCAGATGGTGTTTCAGAAAGTAATTAAGACATTGGGGAAGAGGACTGACTGGGAAAATATTTTTCTGGTACTGGATAATTCTCTAGTTTTATATGGTAAGAACCGCTGTCTGTTTTTCAGCTTCGATAAGAAGCGGGTATTTGAAAGTGTAGTGGAAGTGCCGGTTAATAAAGACAGGGCAATACCAATAGATAATAATCCTCTGTTGACCAATACATTGAACCTGACTTTGTATGTATTTGGGAAGTGGGGGATTTTAGGAAGCCTTGTAGTGAATCAGGATTATAACCACCTTAACCGTATGTTTGCAAATACCTGGCGGAATATCAAGGTAGAACCTTCTTTTACCAATGAGAATTTCCGCTATTTTGAAGATGGTATCCAGATAACCTATGAGGAAGTGATTCAGAAGATTTTAGATGGCGCAGAGCAGATGCCGGCGCCGAAAGAGGAGGAAAAGATAGGGCTCTGGCATAAGATGCGCTGGAACTGCCTTAGAGCACCTTTTATCAGGTCAAAAAAGAAGAATAATGATAAGGAAGTGCGCCTGGGCAATAATTTTTATCCGATAAATTATATTTGTCCTCATTGCTATGGACAGCTCCATATGGTGGTATATCCGAAGAAAAAGGAAATGGTTATTGATACTAGTGAAGGTAAAGTATATTTAGCAAGAATGTATAGCTGTAGCGGCTGTAACCGTTTTTATACACCAAGACCGGAAAAGCTGATTAGTGATGGAGATGTGTATGTTCTTGATTTTGAGGACGACAGACAGGCATATGAGGATTATTTAGAGATTGCAGGTGAAAGAGGTGCCCGCACCACAAACCCTAATTTCAATGTATACGAGCGGGATTATGGCAAAATAAAATCAAATCTGGAAAAAAATAAGAAGGTGCAGGCAGAGGATGTGGCTGATACGTTGGAGGAAGAGATTGTTACTGTGGAACCGGATGGTGAAGAAACCTTACAGGGCAGTGAACAGGTCTTAGAGAAGGAAAAAAAGGCTGCCGCTCAAAAACAAAAAAACAAGGAGAAACGGCTTAGCAGGCGGGGATTTAAGAGTGGGAAGAAGAATCCGGCTGCTTCTGTTGCTAATAAAGAAAAAGTTTCTTCAGAAGCAGTATTGTCAGAAAATTATGACTCAGAAGTCAGTGAACAGAGAAATGACCAGGTTGTGACAGTTAGAACGAGGCTGAAATCCGGCGGGCGGAGAAGGAAGCGGATTATGGCAGTCAGAATGAGGCTCAAATCCGACAGACGGAGAAGAGAGCCGATTGTGGCAGCCGGAACACGGATAAAAATCAGCATCCAGCGTGCAAGAGCAGAGGAAGCAGAAAAAAAACTGGAAGAGACAGAAAAAGATTTGCAGGATGTGAAATTCATATCGCTGAAAGAATTGCGGGAAACCGGAAAGACAATAAAGACCAAAGAAAAGGTAACAAGAGAAAAAGATACCTATGTTACAGAAATGGAACAGGCCATAGAAAAGCAGACAGAAATGGAACTGCAAAGGAAAGCAGCAGCCTGTGTTGGAAAAAATTGTAAAGAAATAAAAAGGGTTATCCGTGAAATTGAGCAGGAGGACTATCCTGAGGAAAAGAAAAAAGTTATGATAGCGAATCTCCGGCAACTGCAAATGGCAGCAGGCAAAAGGGAGATAGAACAGATGATAGCATTCTGTCCATCGGATTTAAGCCAGACACAGTATGAGACATATAAAGAGCAGTTAAAAGAATATAAGGATATGGGAATGGATGTCCAGGGCTATGAAAACTGGTTCAAAGAAAAGCGGAACAATGTAGAAAAGCAGGAGATTCAACAGTTTATCAATCGTTTTAATGCAAACGACAGGGAGGCTCTTTTAGAAGCTTATCAATCTTTGACGGACATGAATTTTTCAGAAGAAAATGTAGAGCCTGTTTTGCAGAAGATACACGATAAGATTGTGGAATTAGACCAAGCTGCCATTGCTACTATTTGTCCGGAGCCTGAGGATGTTACCTTTGATGAAGGTGTGGAAGCCTTTCGGCAGATTGCAGAGGGTATGTTTCTTCCAGAGTTAAAAATAGAAACACTGGATAAATTAGATAAACGTCTGCAGAAATTAAAGGCAGACGAGGCAGAGCAGCTGATTCGGAAGTTAGAGAGAGAGTTAGGTCCCTATGTGGAGGGCAACGACAGAATTCATTTCTGCAATATCAGACAAATATTAGGACAGGAAGATGAGGAGGACAGGGTAGTAACAATTGCACTGAAATCCTACGCAGCAAACCGTCGGAAATATGAGTATCCACTATTGGTCTGTGATTCTTCCAGACATAAGAGCGGTCTGGATGGATTTTTGTTAACACCAGATCAAGTGTATTATAAAACCACCTTTAGTTCAGATGTGTTAGAGGTTCGCAGCATTGAAAAATTAGGAACAAAAAAGGGATTCTTTAAGAAGCATATTTGTGCAGAGATGACTGACACTGATGACGTCAAGCTATCGGGACTTTTGGAAGTGAAGGATATAGAAGGGTTTCAGAATGCATTCAACCAGTTTCTGGAATATCTGAAAGAAAAACCACAGTCAAGAAAGATTTCTTATATGGCAAAGGAAATCCATGAGGTGAAATGCTGTTATCGATGTGGATATGTGTATACAGAAGGCAGTGTGTGCCCGAAGTGTGGAAGCAGGCAGAATCGCTAGAGTACCGTACACTGGAGCGTGTTTGAAATTGTTATAGTGTCTAGCGCCTAAAATCTCAAAGTCATATTTTCATTTGTATGAAAATATGGTATGATAGTACTATAAAATTCAGTAATTAATTAAAATATGCAACATACAAAGTATCAGAGATTACAACGTGGATAAAAATTATATCTTGATGGGATACATTGTTATCGTCTATAAAAGTATATATGCAATTTGCACAATATGAGGGGGTTCTTTCGTGAAACTTGCACATATACTTTTGCATGTTTTAAATTAATTACAAAATTATAATTAACAAGAGAAATTAGGTGAACAGTATGGCAGAAAAAGAGTTTTGCTTTTGTGTTGGAGCGTTAGTTGACTGCTCGCCAGGCAGGGTGCAAGATTGTAATATTAAACGTGTTCGTGAATGCCCGAGGGAGCAGGAGATTGCTACAAATAAAAGCGAGGAAAAGAAGGAAGAAAAAGGCTTTTGCTTCTGTAAAGGTGAACTGGTAAGCTGTAGTACAGGGCGAATCCAGGATTGTAATGTTAAGAGAGTGCATGAATGCCCATTAGAACAGGTGATTGCAGTGGACAAAAGTGAAAGCGTGAATACCAAGGAGGAATCTCACGGCTTTTGCTTTTGCAAAGGAGAACTGGTAGCTTGCAGTACAGGACGAATTCAGGATTGCAATACGAAGCGTGTATCAAAATGCCCATTGAATTTGTAGTTATTTAATGTATCATGTATAATAGAATAAAGGTCATTAAATAATTAGCTGTTAAAGTGAAGCGAAGGCAAAGGTACAGATTATGGCGGAAGAACAACTTATGTTGCATGACATGGTGGAGGAGCATGGAGAACGTATGATGAATTTGAAACGGTATTACCCGTTTTTCTCATTGTTCTCCTATTCCTTTGCCGGGTATAAGGAAGGGCGCTATCAACGACTGGATATGGCATATATAACGTTGGCAGTGCTTCGTTTTTTTATTGAAGAAAATAATTTTAAAGACAAAGATGTGACTTATGAGGAGTACACATCCTTTTTTCATGTTATTTTAAACAGAGATTTTGAGTATCACTTAGAGAAAGAAGAAGAAAAGGAGTTGGCATCATTTTTATTTGACAAGCTGACCAATGAAGGAAAATCCTTTACCATAGATTATTTTGACCCGGTGGATAAACAGAAAAAGCATTTGCGTACCAAATTAATTGACAGCCGGATTGAGAACCAGTCTGTGTATTATTTTATTACAGCAGATGCTGTGGCGTTTTACTTAGATACCAAAGAGATTAAGGAAGAAAGCAGTATCACAATAGAGCAGCTTCTTTTGAGCAAATTGATTTCTGCTAACAATTTTCAAGGTGCCATTGAAGTGGTGCGGAGAATTAATCAGGAAGTCAATAAGCTTCGTCTGATGAAGCATGATGTAATGAGCCTTCTTAGCCGTAATGTATTTGAAGGCAAGGTGGCATATGACCAGTATGTGGAGAGTGTAACGAAATGGTTTGACGAGGAGCAGCGGTTGTTCCGGAAGAATAGTGAGCTGATTGAGAAGGCGTTAAAACGTGCGGAATCAGCAGGTACTACAGGGGAGGCTTCTACTCGCTATTACCGGGCGGTAAATGAAATTTACCAGTTAGAAGTGGAAATGAAGCGTGCTATGCACAAGCACAGTGAGTTATTGAAGGATTGTGCAGATTTGCAGAAGAAGTCAGATGAGCTGGTGACAAAGTCTAAGCTTAGTGCCTTGCGTAATGCCTTTGATTTCCAAAGTGTCTGTGTGAAGCTTATGGAACAGGACGATGCTTCCCTTTTAAGCAGCTTTGTGATGCCGTTGTTTCAGTTGAATCGAAAAAAACGTTTTCCGTTTGCTGTGTTGGACGAATTATTGACATATCGCAGTGAAAAGAAGGATTATGTGGAAAATATAGGAACCGGTGAGGAAGAAATATATATTTATGAGGATGAAATTGAAGAACAGCGAATTCATTCAAATTTTCTTGGCTTCTTTCTTGTGCTATGGGAATTGTCATTAAAAAAAGAGCAGTTTACGCTGATGGAATATCAGGATGCAGTGAAGAATAATTTAGGGGAAGATGCCCCGCGTAATGCAGATCTCTATACATTTCTTATTCATATGTGCCAGAAATTGGTCTATGATTTTGGTGAAATTGCCCATAAACCGGACACCTTTTTTGAGGAACAGGCGAAGCAGGCGTTAGAAGAAGCCAGAAATCCTCTCTACAAGAATATAAAAATAACCCTTACCATGTGTGGGGATGATACGATTCAGGTAGGGACTGCTGCGGAGATATCGAATATTATATTTCAGACGGCGTAGAGGATATTAATACAGTACATTGGTTATTTATGAAACTGCCTTGCAGACGAACAGATATCCTGTAAGATATAATTTGAGTGTTTCATTTGTCAGGATACGAACATAGGAGATTAATTTGATATGGAAGAAAAAAACTTAGAGAAAGCAATGGAATTACTATCCTGCCTCTTGAATGGTGAAACAGTTCACAAGTCCGAAGGCAGCTATATAGATTTATATGAAGCATATGCAGGCAACAGTCAGGTTTACGAATATCTTCACAAAATGTTAAAACAAATGAATGTAGAGCTTTATGAATATGAAAATGGATTGTATCTGACAGCAGGGGAAAATAACCGTGTCTTCGGTTTTCAGAACAGTGAGCTTAGAAAAATTCTTGGAGTGAAGACTAATCGTGAACTGTATCTTTGTTATTTTATTATATATCACGTGATAATGGCATTTTACAGCGATTCCGTTACTTACAATTATGTTGAATTTATACATATTGAAGACATTGTAAAGGCAGTGGATGAAAGTCTGAAACAGATTAATGATAAGATGGAGCTGTTTGTGGAAAATGAATTAGAGGAAAACAGTTTCCGAACCATCTCTCTTATCTGGAATGAACTGCCGGCCGCAACCTTAGAGGAAGGAATGCGTGCCGCTAAAAATTCTAAGGCTGGCTATGTGAAGACAGTGTTTAATTTTCTGGTGTCCCAGGAACTGCTTACGGAGGTGCAGGAGCGGTTTTACCCTACCATGCGGTGCAGGGCGTTAATTGAACATTACTATGAGGAACACAGAGGCCGTTTGTATGAGATCCTGAATAAGAAGGAGGAAGACCATGCCACATATTAACAGAATTCGTGTGAATAATGTAAAATACAATTTTGGAACCCAGTATTATGACGACTTTATCCTTCGTTTTTCCGGGAAAAATACAATCTACGATCTGGCTAACGGAGGCGGTAAAAGTGTCTTAATGCTACTGCTTTTGCAGAATATGATTCCGAATTGTACCTTAGATGAGAAACAGCCAATTGAAAAATTATTCCGCACCAGCGGTGGAAGTCAGACCATTCATTCTTTAGTAGAGTGGAAATTAAATGGAAACGATATTAAAGATGGCTTCCGCTATATGACCACAGGCTTCTGTGCCAGAAAAGCCAGAGAGAGTGGTGAGGAGGATAATACTGGTGAAAATGCAGCTATTGATTATTTTAACTATGTAATTTTCTATCGGGAATTTAATGATAATGATATTAAGAATCTTCCTTTGAGTAACGGCAAAGAGCGCATTACGTATCAGGCACTTAAGGATTACCTTCGCAGCTTAGGTAAGCGTGATTACAGCCTGAAAGTCTATCTGTTTGAACGGAAAGGCGATTATCAGCGGTTCGTCAGCCAGTATGGAATCTACGAAAGCGAATGGGAGATTATTCGTGGTATCAACAAAACAGAAGGTCATGTAAGAACCTATTTTGAAAGCAATTTCCGAACCACCAGAAAAGTAGTGGAGGATTTGCTGATTGAAGAAATTATCAGAAAATCATACCAGAACCATACCGGTGAAGGGGAAGACTTTGCGGATGTGCTGATGGATATTAAGGACAAGCTCTTAGAGCTGAATAAGAAGAAGCATGAAATGAATTATTATGACCATCAGGCAGAGATCTTAAGAAGTTTTATGGAGCGGCTTAAGAATTTGAAAGGCTTATACCATCAGAAGGATGGGTTAGAACAGGATTTAAAGAATATTTATGAGCGCTGCCTTGCCCAGATAGAGAAAAACAGTCAGGAGAAAGAGCAGGGCGTTTCACAAAAGAAATTATTGGCAGAGGAACGTATTCACACCATGGCAAAGGTGGAAAGTGCAGCTGTGCAGCTAGAAGAAGAAGAATTAGCAGTTCTTGACAGTCAAGTAAAGGATATAAAGAGCCGTCTGTTAGATCACGAAAGCCAGTTAAAAGAAGGAGAAGAACGACTGTTATTAAAAGAAAATGCCAACGACTATTTTGAATATGTGGAGAATAAAAAAGCCTATGAGTCTGCAAGAGCAGCGGTAGAGGAGCTTCGCAGAGAAAATGGAGACCTGTTAAGTGAACTAGAGGATTTGTCAAGACAGGCAAAGGTTCGTACCCAGGAAAAGCTACATACTTTAACAGAATTAGTAGAGCAGCAGCAACAGGAATGTGATGCTTTAATGGAGCAGGAGAAGCAGGGGAGAGAGAATATTGCTGAAAAAGACCGCCAGATGGTCACGGCAAGCAGTGAAAAGGATGTCCTTGAAAAGGAAAATAAGCAGATTCTGATTTTGCTCGAAGAATTACAGAAGCAGGCCGGTCTTCTTTTACTTGACCAGGCAGGGGAAGAAAAGGAAAAGAGAAGTCTGCTGTTAGAGAAAAGCCGAGAAGAATTAAATGGCATAAAGGCTTCCATCCGTGAAATTTCCAGAAAAAAAGTGGATATCCAGACAACTTTGTCCGAATGTACATTAGAAAAGAAACAGTTAGAAAAAAATCAGCAGGAACTAGAACATGAATATGCGAAAGGCTTAGAGGAAAAAGCGTCTTTAGACAAGCTTTGTGAGATTTATGGAGAAACGGATTATCGTAAGCTTGCTGACCTAATACATTCTCTATGCAGACGTAACATTGAAAATGCCAGAGAGAAGAAGCAGGAAGCAGACAGAAAAGCTGCCAGATTGCAGGCTTACGAGGAAGGCAGGCTGTTCCCTGAGGAGGAAAGCATTTCTGAAATATGCAGATATATAAAGAGAGCCTATGATGGAAACGCCATAACTGGTGTGGAATATCTGTCAACCTTATCGTTAGAGGAGCGAAAGGATTGGTATGAAAAGCTTCCTATGCTGGCTTATACTATTCTTGTCCGTGAGGGCTATGAGGAGATTGTAGAGGATGGGACAATCAGGCAAAAATATATGACAGGCAATGCTGTGATTATTATGAAGCAGGAAGCTTTAGAGGAATCCTATAAAGAGGTTTCAGCGGACTGGTATACCTTTCTAACAGGAGATTCCTTTGCATTTCTGGAAGAAGGAGAAGCTAAACTTAAGCTTACAAAGCTTCGGGAGGAGATTGCAGCTTTAGAAAAACAGCAGGGAAATCTCTTAGACAGAGAAGCTGTGATGCAGAAAGACATAGAACGTCTCAATCATTTTCTGCACGTTTATCCATTAGAGGATATGGAGAAGGAAAGAGAAGAGATTAAGGTACTATTGCAGAGCTGTGAGAAGCGGAAGGAAAAGGTAATTGAAGAATTAGCAGGTACCGAGAGAGAAGAAGAAAATCTGCAAAGCCGGTTAGAGCAGATGTACGAGAAGCAGCAGAATCTGTCAGAGGAGATACGTTTCTTAGGCGAAATTGAGACAAAATACATCCGTTATAATGAAAATAGTAATAGAGAACGTGAACTAACAGAAACACTTTCTGCATTAGAAAAAGAAAAAACGAGGGAGAAGGAAAACTGGAATACAGTTTCAAAGCGTCTTTCTGACAGAAAGGAAAAGCTTGAGGCATTACAGCAAGAGAGACAGAGTCTTGTAGAGTTGTGGAATAATGAATATCAGACTTACTATAAAGAAGGTGAGATTGCAGAGCCGATTCCGGATTTTGATACCATTCATAGCCTGTTCTTAGGAAAAAAAGAAGCCTATGAACAGGAAAATGCAGATGTGGAAGACAAGAAGAAGTTAATGGAAAGCTATCGTCAGTCCATGGAGAAAAATGCAGAATCCATTCGTTACCGTGGTGGTAATGTAGAGGAACTTGCTTTTTTCCATCAGTCTCATATGATACGGAAAACAGCTGTGGAGCAGCTTCTTAAGTATAAAGAAGCACTTGTGCAGTTAAAAGACCATATTTTAGAGGATAAGAATCAGCTAGAGGTGTTGTCAGAACAGGCAAACCGTAAGTTTGGTGCTATTTCCCATGGGAAAACACAGATTGAAGAAAAGTATGGCGATTATGAGGTTTCTGAACTAAGTGGCGATAAATTACGCCAATACCAGAAGGAATATAGCAATGTTGTAAAAGACATGGAGAAAAAGCTGGCAGAAGCGGACAAGCGGATGAAGCAGTTAGAGGAAGAAAGCTTTGTTTTACAGTCAGTGGAAGAAAATACAAGGGGTATGTTACGGGATGCCATGGTAGATGTTACGGGATTGAAACCATGTGAATCTGTATATACATTGCAGGAATTAAAGGGTCGGTACGAATCTTTGCGCGAGCAGTTTAAGAAGCTTCAGAAGGAAGAATATAAAAAGCGTGAGGAGTTTGAAAAGGACAAGCAGAAGTTAAAAGAAACATTAATGAAGACCCAGGCGTATGCTTTGGCAGAGGAAATAGAGAGAAGTATTCTTCCACCGGAAAAAGAGGAAGATGTAGAAAGACAGCTTAATAATTTAGACCATACCATTGCCTGTATCGGATTAGAGAAGGACAGTATATCTAAGGGCATTGCAGATATGGAGAAATTAAAGGCGAACTTTGAGAGCCATTGTCTGCAGACCTGTATGAACATTAAAACAGCATTGGATCGATTGCCACAGCTTTCTAAAATTCGCTTAGATGATAAAATGATATCGGTTGTTATGCTGCAGATTCCTTACATTAAGGAAGATATGTATCAGGATGCCATGTCAAATTACATTGATGATATTATCAAAGCATCTGACCGTATCGAGGATGCCAACGAGCAGGTAAAATATATCAGACAACAGCTTACCTGGAAACGATTGTTCTCCGTTATTGTAACAGATATGAATGCTATCAGACTCCATTTGTACAAGCGTGAACGAATGAAGGAGCAGAGTCGCTACTTGCGTTATGAGGAAGCGGTGGGAAGTACGGGACAGTCCCAGGGTATTTATATCCAGTTCTTAATCTCAGTGATTAATTACATATCCAGCATGAATTCTTCCAATGCTGACCCGATGCAGCTTAAGAAAGTCATCTTTATTGATAATCCATTTGGTGCAGCAAAGGATGTGTATATCTGGGAGCCAATTTTCAAGCTTCTTCGTGCTAATAATGTACAGTTGATTGTTCCGGCCAGGGGCGCAACACCGGCTATTACAGGAAGATTTGAAGTAAATTATATTTTGGGGCAGAAATTAATTGATTCTAAGCTTCAGACTGTTGTGGTGGATTACAGAAGTCAGATTGAGGAGAATGAGGTAGAGTACACTGCTCTTACCTATGAGCAGGCAAGTTTTACATTTTAATTAGGGGAGAATGATATGATAACTATTAGCTTGTGTATGATTGTGAAAAATGAAGAACGAGTGCTTTCACGATGCTTAGACAGCATAAAAGACTTAGTGGAGGAAATTATCATTGTGGATACCGGTTCTGATGACAGAACTAAGGAAATTGCAGGGAGATATACGGATAAAGTATATGATTTTCCATGGAATGACAATTTTGCAGAGGCGAGAAATTTTTCCTTTTCCAAGGCCGGTATGGATTATATTTACTGTGCAGATGCAGATGAGGTGTTAGACGAGACAAACAGGTTTCGTTTTCAACAGTTAAAGCAGGTGCTGCTACCGGAAATTGATATTGTCCAGATGTTATATGTAAATGACTTGTCTAAGAATAACACCACAGAAAATTATGCCAAAGAATATCGACCGAAATTATATAAGCGTCTTCGCCAGTTTGTATGGCAGGATCCGATACATGAAAGCGTGAGGTTAGATCCGATTGTGTATGATAGTGAGGTAGAGATTCTCCATAAGCCTGAGGGGCTTCATGGGGCAAGGGATTTTCGCGTGTTTTGCCGTGCGGTGGAGCGTGGAGAGCGCTTATCAAAAAAACTTCATAATATGTACGCCAGAGAACTTCTGATTGCAGGCAATACAGAAGAACTGAAAGCAGCACAAAACTTTTTTGAAAGCAGTTATAAAGATGATACACGAAGTCTGGATGAGAAAAAGGAAGCTGCTTGTGTATTAGCAAGACTGTATCGTATAGAAGGGCAATCGGATGGCTTCTTCAAGCTGGCGTTAAAAGATATGGTGACGGAAGCATGTTCAGAAATATGCTTAGAATTAGGACGGTATTTCTGGAATAAAAAGGATTATGAGGAAGCATGTGTCTGGTATTATAATGCAGCATATGAAACGGAGAGCATATTAGATATCCGCTGTCAAGGGCTTCTCCCCCTTCAGGAAATGGCAGAGGTATATAAAGAATGGGGCCTTGCGGAGCAGAAATGTAATGGAGAATTATCACAATTATGTTTGAAGTTAAGCGATGAATACAGACAAAAAGCTGATGGATGTTTTTATAAGGATGAAATTGGATAGTTTACAATCAATAGTGTTGGTGTTATAATTAAAGCTATTGATACAAAGGAGTGTGAATTATGGGAAAACATAATAGAGGGGCAAGTACCAACATTGTATATATTATCTGTGATGGTATTTTTTTTGTGCTATCATTTCTGGTGTGTGTGGTTCTTTCATTTGATACAGTAGAAACATCCATATCAAAGTATGCAATAACATGTTTTATTTTCATGTTGGCATACATGTTGATAGTAAAGAATAACAAGCTTTACAATCTGACGACATTGTTTTATATTGACCGTGTCATACGTTGTATCAGCAAAGCATTTCTGATTACTGTTTTGTTTATGACCTTGATGTTATATTATGTGGGGGAAGGGAATTTTAACGTTGGGTTTTATACAAAGTTTTTATTAGTAACATATGTGTTTTTGTTGTGTAGTGCTGCTATTATGCGTGTGGTGCTAAAGCATAGAAGTGATATGTCATCACGTACATTAATGATTGGTGGCAAAGAACATTTTGAACGTTTTATGACTTACATGGAAAAGAGTAATACAGAAATTCATTTTTTGGGATTTGTGTCAGTAAAGCCAGAGGATAAAGGGAAAGAAGTCTATATTGGATGTGTTGAGGAATTAGAGAAGCTGATACGTGAAGAAGCAGTGGATCAAGTGTATATCATGCATCGCAAAAGTATGTCAGTGGAACAGGTTCAGACGGTTATAGATTTGTGTATGACCATGGGTGTGACAGCACGTATTATTATGGATTCATATAGAGCCGGTTTTGCCCAGAGTTATGTAAGTTCAGTGGGTACGTATCCTATTGTCACATATCATACTGTTTCCTTGAATGCGAGTGATAAGCTTATAAAGAGATGTGTAGATATAGTTGGCAGCTTGTTTGGCTTAATTTTAGCATCTCCGATTATGCTTATTACAGCAATTGCTATTAAGATTGATGATCCGGGACCTGTTATTTTTAAACAGAAACGTGTGGGAATGAATGGGCGTCAATTCAACATGTATAAATTCCGTAGTATGTGTGTAGATGCAGAGGCAAAGAAAAAAGAACTGATGAAGGATAATGAAATGGGTGAGGGATTCATGTTTAAGATGCATGATGATCCTAGAATCACCAAAGTGGGAAAATTTATCCGTAAAACAAGTATTGATGAATTTCCACAGTTCCTGAATGTATTGAAAGGTGATATGAGCCTTGTGGGTACAAGACCACCTACATTGGATGAAGTGGAATTATACCATGCAAATCATTGGCGCCGAATCAGTATCAAGCCTGGTATTACTGGAATGTGGCAGGTTAGTGGACGAAGTCAGATTACAGATTTTGAACAGATAGTGGAATTAGATACTGAATACATAGATAAGTGGAATGTATTACTTGATTTTAAAATTATGATAATGACTGTTCTGCAGGTGTTTATGCGTAAAGGTGCTTGCTAAACAAAAAAGATACCTCCTATGAGGTATCTTTTTTGTGCTTATCATTTTAATAAGAATAAATCTACTGCTTTGTTTAATTTGTCCTGGTCTTCAATATAATGACTTAAAACCATTGCTGCAAGCTGAACACAAAAGCGGTGAAAATAAATAAAACAAAATACCAAAGCAGTACCAAACAAAAATCCTGTTATCAATCTTCGGATGTTGCCACTTTCATAAGAGGTTAATTGTTGTAAAAATCCATCAAATATTAGTGGAACCATCAAAAGAAAGACAATTAACGGTTTTGGGCATCCCAATAAAATAAAAATAGGAATCCCGGCAAAGATTCCTATTAATTCACCTGTGCATCTGGCACAGATAGGGAATTGCTTACCGCGAAAGAAAAATGAGCGGTCTGGACGCCCATGGCATCCAAAACAAATCCTTAAAAACTTTCCCATATTTACATATAACTTGCAGATGCACCAATAAGGACTGCAATTAATACGAAGTAAAGAATAGAACCTATAACACCGATAATTACAGAAACTAATGCACCGATACCAGCAGCTTTAGCTGTCTTAGGTTTCTGATCCTTCCATACTAAAAATAGAATTAATCCAACGACAGGGATACAGCAACCTAATAAGCCCCATAAGAACCCGCCATTGTCAACTACATTATTGTTGTTGTTTTCCATAATGATTTCCTTCCTTTTTGAGAATTTATGATTACATTGTATGTACTAACACACGGAAATAACTATAAAGAAAGTGTTGGATTTTGTCAATACTTGCCTTGGGAAATTATCTACTTGCAAGGAAGGGAAATAGTGAATGTGCTCCCTACATTCAGTTTACTTTCGCAGGAAATATGACCTTTTTGTTGTTCCACTATTGATTTTACAATGGCAAGCCCCAATCCGCATCCGGAAACATCTTCTGGGGTTCTTGAGTCGGAAACTGTATAGGAGCGGTCAAATACTTTGTGAATACTATCTTCTGGAATACCAATACCGGTGTCACGAATGTAAATATCCAGTGTTTGATCATTGCGGACAGCACCAAGAGCAATGGTTGCACCCTGGTGTGAATATTTCAATGCATTTGTAAATAAATTGTCAAGTACCCGTATAAAGGATTCTGGCTCAATAAAAATAAAGGCTTTCAAGTGTTCATCTACCTCAAGAAGAAGTTCCCTGTCATCATACTTTGAATCTGCCAGAGCAGAAAAGAAGTATTCTTCTAAGAATGGACCAGCATCAATGTCTGTCTGGTGAAATACTTTTTTGTGATTATCAATAGACACTAACAGAAAGAATTCTTGTATTAGATGCTCTAAGGATGCAGTGCGCTTATCCAAAAGGAGTAGAGCGCTTTGGTAATCGTCCGCTGAAATCGTATGTCCGGAACGCAGATAATCAATGGTATTTCGAATGGCGGTAATTGGCGCACGCAAGTCATGAGAAATGTTTGCAATCATTTCACTGCGCTGTCTCTCTGAATCCTGAAGTTGCTTGTTTGCTTCGTTTAAAAGCTGGTTTGCCATCATAAGCTCTGCAGATAAAGCTTCGATTGTCTGGATTTCTGGCTTTTTGAAATGCTGTTTGCTCATGTATAGAATCCTTTCTGTATGTATTCCTTGTGTTGTGGTTCCTATGTTGCGATAAATTTGTAGCCCTTTGACCACACTGTTTCAATCATGTTTTCTAATCCATTGTAGTATCCTAATTTTTTACGTAGTCTGGACATCTGTACCATAATAGTTCGTCTGTCATTTTCCTGGTAATTGCCCCACAATGTTTTGGCAATATCCTCAAAAGTAATTACGGTATTAGGATTGGATGCCAGATATAAAAGTAAGTCATACTCCTTTATGGAAAGTGAGAGTTCTTCTTCCTCGTAATATGCTTTGTGGGCAGTTTTATCAATCTTTAAAGGTGGAAAAGACAGTACGGTAGATGGTAAAAAGGCAGAAGGCTGATTTCTGCGGATACGTGTCACAATTCTGGCATGTAATTCCTTTAAGCTGTAGGGTTTGATAATGTAGTCATCTGCACCAAGCATTAACCCCTTTATTTTATCATCTTCTGATGTGCGCCCTGTCAGGAATATTACGGGTGCATCTGTGAGTGTACGAATTTTATTGCATGCCTGAAATCCATTTACTTGAGGCATCATCACATCTAGTACAATGCAGTCCGGATTGTGTTTTTCAATTAAATAAATGCCGTCTATTGCATTTGCGGCAGTTAGTGTCTGGAATCCTTCGTTATCCAGATACTTTTTGTTGATTTTAAGAACATCAATATCGTCATCAATAAGCAATATAGTTGACATAAAATCCCCCCTTATCTCTTTGTAAATAGTGTACCTCTTTTTTTTAGTTTCTGCAAGGAGGATAGGAAATTAGGGCGGAAACTCCCAAGATAATGTAGTTTGGGTTGACTTTTAGACAGTCTAAAATTATAATAAACTAATAAAGGTTTAGGGAGAAAGCAAAAACCTATAAAAGGAGATTGGTAAATGGGAAAAAAAGTTAAGATAATAAAAAAGCTTAACGTAACAGAATTAGCCGGTGAGAAGGTAATGGTTGATTTTGATACGGGAAAGTATTTTCTTGTTAAAGGTGTGGGGAATACAATATGGGATATGTTAGAGGATGGTATATCTGTTGATGCTATCGTAGAACAATTGTTGGAAGATTTTGATGTTGAAAAAGATGAATGTGTAGAAGCTACACAAAATTTCCTTAACCAGTTAATTGGTAATGGATTTATTGAACTTGTATAGCCTCTGATATATTCATACTAGTACATCATAAGTATAATGGATGGTGTATGAAACAGGAAAGGAACAGCATGGATAATACGATAAATTTTTACCGCAGTGACAGCCAGCTGATGAATGATGCTATCGACCGCATCGTAGTAGAAGTCCACAGCAGGAAAAATGCAAGTGGACAAGAGAGGAAGTCAATATTGCTGACAGGTTGTAGTCCAGAGAGTGGCACCACAACACTGGCCATTAATTTGGCAATTTCTTTATCCGCAGCAGATTGGAAGACGCTTTTAGTGGATTGTGATTTGCGGAAGGGAATGAAATACAAGCGTCTGAATGCAGATACGAAAAAGGGATTAGCTGATTATTTGAATCATACTTGTGAACTCAATGAAATTATTTCAAGTACGAATTATGAGAAGTTAGATTACATAACATGTGGCTCAGAAGCTGAATCGCCAGTACGACTTTTATGTTCTGCACAGATGGAACATTTTGTTGAAGAAGTGAAAAATGAATATGATTATATTGTATTCGATTGCCCTTCTCTTAATGTGGTATCAGATGCAAATATATTATTTCCACATATTGACGGCATTGCACTGGTAAGTGCTATTGACAAAACATCTAAGCGTCAATTAAGAGATGCACTTGATAAAGTGGAGAAGTACGAAGAAAAATATTATGGTATGATTATTAATCAGGTGGAATTGTCAGATTATAAAAAGTATCTTAAGGATTATGATTATTTCCGTGAAGAAAATATTAATAAAAAATACCATAAAAATTTAAAAAGAAAGAATATAAAATAGAATGAAAATTTGGAGGCGATTATGAAGCAATTAAAGAAAATATCATCATGCTTATTATTGGTTTTTATCATTATGGGGATGCTAGTTCCTACAATGAAGGCGGAAGCCATCGCGAATGAAAACCCAAGAGTTATTATTACTTCATATGGTGTTTCAGATGGTGCCATTGCGCCAGGTGAAACTAGTACGTTGAACTTTAAATTAAAAAATACAAGTAAGACACATACTGCACATGGTGTATTAGTTACAGTGTTAAGTGATAATCTTAAGGTATACCCGGTATACAGCACATCAAATCAACGCTATATTGAGGAGATTAAGCCAGGAGAAGAAGCATCCATTACAATGGATATTGAAGGTTCTGTGAATTTAGATGTACAATCTGTGAATTTTAGTGTAAATATGTTGTATCAGGATGATGAGAGTGAAGAAATCACAAACTCTACCATTATTCAGCTTCCAGTCAGCGTTGAAAACGCTTTGGTAGTTTCAAGATATTATGTTCCTGAAACAGCTGCCGTGAATAACAGAACACGTATTAATGCAACAATCAAGAATAGTGGTGCAGAAGAATTGACCAATGTACAGATGATTGTGCAGGTAGATGGGGAAGAACAGGCTCCAATTGATATTGGTACAGTAGAAGGTAAGGGCGAAAGTTATCGTGATACTTATATTGAATTTACAACTACAGGTACTCATAGCGTAATGCTTACATTTACATATTCTGATGCTGCAGGACATATGTATACAACACACACTGATATTTTTCAAGTAAATGTAGTGGAGAATGCAGATGAAGTTTCGCAGCAGGAAGCAGATGATGCACAGGATACAGCAGATGATGCTAGTTCAGGTTTCCCGTTCGCTTCTATTCAGGTGTGGCAGATTTGCCTGGTAGCAGGTATTCTTGTTGTAATCATAATTATTATTGTTTTATTGAGAAGAGATAGACATTAATGTGTAATGCCGGATTGTTGCAATGCTTTGTGGGAATTCGGCATTTTGTATATGCAAATATAGGTAATTGTTCGGTACAGAAAGGTGCGGAACAGTACAGCTTGTAAAAACGTAGAGACCGTCAGATAGTTACAACTATATTTTGAAAATGAAAAGGAGGAAACCAGTTTCATGAACGAAGAGATTGGATTTGAAGAAATAAAACTGGCAGTAGTTGCAATCTGGAAAAAGAAGGTTTTAATTCTGGCAATTACAGTTCTGGCATTTTTAGCAGGTATTCTTTTGACTTTGGGAATGAAGTCAGAGACAAGATACCTGGCAAAGGCTACTGTATACAGTGTTACATATGGAAGAAGTTCCAGTTCAGTAACAAATTATAGTGACAATATCAGTACTATTGTGAATTATAAGGATGCATTGACCAGCCAGCTTGTATGTGAGTATGCGTTAACTTCTCTCATTGGATATAAATTGGATGTACAGACCCTTCAGAGTGTTGTAAGTATGAGGGTCCAGAGTAATTCTTATATGATGGATATCTATGCAGATACCAGTGACCCGGATTTATCCGTTGCTATTGCCAACGCTATGGCGGATGCTTTTTGTGTTCAGGTAAATACCATGACGGGTACCAGCGATGTGCAGATATGGGATAAAGCAGAAGAAGCCTATGGTCAGCAGGTAGGAAATCCTAATAAGCTCCGCGTTCTGACTCCGGTGTTAGTATGTATGTTATGCTGTGCATACGTTGGTATAAAAGAACTTTTTACAGACCGTCTTCGTGTTGTAAATCAGTGTTTGCGTGCTATGGATGAGGAAAAAGTATTAGGTCTGATACCGTATATGGATAACAAGAAATAAAGTGACTTATTAATGAGCTTTGGAGGTGCCCATGATTAAGGTCAGTGTAGTGGTTCCGGTTTATAATGTGGAAGCATACCTTGCAAAATGTTTAGATAGTCTGGTAAACCAGACATTGCAGCAAATGGAAATCATTGTAGTAAATGATGGGGCTACAGATAATTCTCAGAAAATTATTGATGAATATGCTGCAAAATATCCTCAGATAAAAGCATTTCAAAAGAAAAATGGTGGTTTGTCAGATGCACGTAATTTTGGAATGCAGTATGTGACAGGTGAATATGTAGGATTTGTGGATTCTGATGATTATGTGGATGCAGAAATGTATCAGGTGCTTTATGAGAAAGCTTCTGAAACAGGAGCAGATATTGTAGAATGCAATCTTCACCATACCTATCCGGATTAT
>JBGVIB010000141.1:0-15457 GCA_045122835.1 Lachnospiraceae bacterium | reverse complement strand
TGCAGTAATATAACCCTCAAATTGCTTATTTGCAGAATATATAAAAATCTTTTGTGCAGCTTCTGCAAACGGAACACGAGACTGTAATGCATCGATGATCACACAGGTATCAACTAAAACTCTCATATTGTATTCAACCTTTCGTCCCGTGCTTCTTCCAGAGTCATATCATTTGAAAGGACACCAAATAATGACTTAGCAACATCTACTCTGTCCTGATAAGGGTTAGTTAATTTTGCAACAACTTTTCCGTTACGAGTAATATAGATATCCTCTGTTTCTGCAAGCATAAGATATTTGCCAAGATTGGTTTTTAATTCAGTTGCGGTAATAGACATATCATCATCCCTTTCTTGAAGAACAAATAATTATTATCTTAAAAAAAAATCTCTCTTTTCAATTATATTATACACAAATCGAACGATTTCATCAATAAAATCGTTCGATTTTTTCAAGTTTTAATATTTACCAAACTTCAAGACTATCCTCTGCATCAATCCACACCTGCATAGTACCATCAAGATACAGCCTAGCATATTCCAGTGGATTATCTATTGCAAGGGCATTCAAGGCACATTCCGAATTGGACGTGGTCTTTAATCTTTCCTCTGCTTTTGCACAGCAAATCCGTAGAATATATCCAGCATAAGTGCATATATCAATGCTGTTGTGGTAAATGTTATAATCTGCATATATTATGTTCATCCAATCAGTCCTTTCTTGAAAATGTATTATAAGCATTCCATCCAGTCCCAACCGCCATTTTCATACTTTATTATAAGTTATTACCAGATTTTCTTTCCCTTATTTTTTCCCTTATGAGGGTTCATAAACATGGGTAAAACGATATAACACAATACAAGTGTGACGGAGAGGACACCCGCGAAAACTTTAGTATTTTCAAGGGTTTGCCGAGATTTCTATAACAAGATATAACAGTTATTAAATCCCTTAAAATACCTCAAGTGAGAATTCAAAATTTGTTGTTGTGGTCAAGCAACTTATAATTCCAACTATACCAAACATTCTTAATCTTTTCTCTAGCATATTCCATCAATCCTTTCAGAATAAGAACTCATGTATTTTTGCTTCAAACTGTCTTTTATTTATTTCTACCTAAATAATTAAAAAATTTCATTCTATACATAGTTCCGGGACTAATCACAATCTCGTAATTGGTCATATTCTTTACGTTCTTTCCTATGTTGTAACCATGCATCTCTTCCTGAAGACAGAACAAAATATAAAAGCCTGTTTCGGTCATTGGAACATAAATTCGCTTTAGTCGGTCGTCCATAACTTTTCCCTTCTCTCTATTTTGGTTCGATATATCGCAGTGCCGAATGGTTCTCACCTATATCGTTCCATTCAATGTTGCTTTTCGCATCAGCTACAACGTCAGCCCTCTGATAGTTAACCTTTCGAGGCTCAATCGCATTGCAACCCTACTTGCTCGCTGTCTACGCTTAGCAACTGTCATTACTGGCAACTACTCAAGACTCGCTACTAATCGGTTGGCTAGACCTTAATTAGACAGGATTTTCACCCGTTTGGTTAATTGCCCTTAGCTGGGCGCACACCTGAAAGTTTCCGCTTTCTTAGCATAGATAAAATATCAATTTTCTATGCTTACTGCATGCAATAAATCTCTATAGCCTTATTAGTAAATTCTGCAGTACCAATTCCACCAACGTTATCAATATTCTCTGTAAACTCTCCTCCACCAGAATACATTTTACCAAGGCTACTTAATATTTCATTTGTACAATGGTAGAAATGTTTAGAAATATAATCCTGTAATTTCTTAACCTGAAGCTGTACTCTTTCATCTGTCGGATCCATGGAAACCATCTGACCAAACTCTGCAAATAATTGCATAAAATCGTTCCACATCTTCACTTGTTCTTCATCTGTCCACTTCGAAGCTTTCTCTTCAAACTCCTTATATTCTAGAGACTTTCCCCACTGTTCCTTTGCACGATTAGAATATTCATCAATCTTTTTTGTATCAAATACTGTAAAATCCATTTGTTTCACTCCTAACATTTTTATTCCTCGAGCGAAATTAATAAGATTTTCAAGATGCTCTTTTCTCATAGTAAGTAATTCTATCTGTTGTTCTAATGCTTTGTTCCTATCAAAGTTAGGGGCATCTATTATTTCTTTAATTTCCTTTAACGGAAATTCTAATTCCTTAAACAGTAAAATCTGCTGCAGCCTTTCTAAGGATGTATCGTCATACAACCTATATCCTGACTCTGTATATTCGCTTGGTTTTAAGAGTCCTATGGTATCATAATATTGAAGAGTGCGTATACTCACTCCCGTCATTTTACTTACCTCATTCACTGTCATCATTAGAATCTCCTCCTCTCGATAAGCATATTCTAAACTATTACGTAACGTAGGAGTCAATAGTTTTACAAAAAAAATCACAAAGATATCGACAAAAGGTTGAACGCCAGAATTACGGACGAACCTATAGAAGCAGAGATAAAGGGGCGAGATAATCGCCCCTAATTCTACTTAGTAGTGTTTTACAGATACCTTCCGATATGCAATGATGAAACAACTTAATATAAAACAAATATTGACTCCCAATATAGTAATCGTTTCCAACTTGATTTCGATGGAATTTAAATCATATATCAGTAAATACAACTGTTCAGAATAGAAATACTTTGCTACTTTCCCAATAGAATCATTAAACATAGATAGCATAGGTAAAAATGAGAATATCATCATACTCGGAACAGTCAGTGATGTTGCCACCATCTGATTTTTACTAAACACACCAATCGTAGCTCCTGCCAACATAGATATTACATGTCCAACCAACATAATTAACATAAATGATAGCAAATCATTTCCCCTGTATCCACCTGCAAATGCAATCACCAAAGAACCAATCATACATATAAAAACAATATAAATTGCATTTCCCAGCAAGTATTCAAACGCATTCACATTACACATATGTAGAACTCTAAGTGTATTTTTTTCTTTTTCCTCGGCAATAATTGCAGACATGGCTGTTAGTGGTGCCATTCCCACATACATTATCGCAAAAAGATTGGCAAAGAAGTGTTCTGGCATTCCATCAATCGATATTGCATTCTCCATAATAACTGTCAAACAAGGAAACAATAAAAATTGTATTAATATTGTTTTATTTTTTAAAGTATCTTTTAATTGTTTCCATAGTATAGCCCAAATATGGTTAATCATTTATTCAATTCACCCCCTGTAAGTGTCATAAATATCATCTCCAAATCCGGTTCAGTCGTATGAATCGTTTCCAATTCATCATTTTGAAGATAAAACACAATCTTTTCTATATCAGCCTTTTCATGACTCAGTTCTACATCTTCACCCGATTTTAAATGGAGTTTATATTTCTTTTGATTATTATACTTTCTACAAAGTTCCGCAGGTTTTCCATACTCAACAATCTTTCCTTCATTTAGTAAAGCTATATTATCACACAATTTCTCAGCTTCATGCATATTATGTGTAGTCAAAAAAATCGTTGTACCTTTTTTCTTTTCCTCCAAAATCATTTTGTGAATCTCTTTTGTTGTATTGGGATCTAAACCACTAGTAGGCTCATCTAAAAATAAAATTTCCGGTTTCCTCAAAACTGCCCTCGCAAATGATAAACGATTTTTCATTCCTTTTGACAAATTTGCAACTTGTACTTTCTTTGATTCCAGAAGCCCTACCTGACTCAACACATAATCAATATGTGATGTTCTATTCCCATCAAGCATCTCATAAAACTTTAAATTATCAAAGCAGGTCATTCTCTCATATAATCCAAAATGGTCCATCATCACACCAATTTTCTTATACTGTTCTCCTGAAAGTTTGTTACTAGCCACGCCACTTATCTGACATTCGCCCTCTGATGCGTTCAGTTGTCCGGTAACGATATTTATTAAGGTCGTTTTACCTGCTCCCGATGGTCCAAGAAGCCCAAAAATTTCCCCTTTTTTTATCTCTAAATTAATCCCTCTTAAAACCGCTTTTTCCTTGAAAGAGTGGCTTACATTATTTATCTTTATAGCGTTTAGCATTACATATCCTCCTGCTTTAAAAGTTCAAGTGCCTCTTGCAGTTTTTCATTCTCTTTTTTCTCTTTTAAACTTGATATTATAACACTAATAGTTGCGCAAATTACAAAGCAAATGAAGAACATTATCCAAGGCCTTACCATATTTACTGGAAACCATTGAAATATTGCTGCAAAAACTGCAATCACAATAATTACCATTACAAACATTAATACAATGCGAAGTGTAAGTGAAAGAGTTTTTATTATCTTGTCTGTAAAGAAAATCCACCTCATCATAGTAATCATAAACGCCAAGGCTAAAAACTGAACAACAGTCGAAAGTGGAATACCTTTTTCTCCTAAAGCAAAAATGCTTGAAACTCCCTCCGCTTCCTTTCCAAACAGAAATGTGAACAAACAAATACTTATTATGGATATCGCAAATACCACCATAACATTAATCATAAAATCAAATATTGTATTTTTCTTAATCATCTATATAACCCCCAATCTTCTCTTAATCTCTTCTGCATATTGTCTTGATACCATAACCTGCTCTCCATTCTTCAATGTAAGACGAATTCTGCGTTCCACATCATTACGAATCGTTTTAATACATTTTAAGTTTACAAGACAGGACTTGCTAATGCGAAAGAATCCAGACCTACACAGTTTTTCTTCCATTTCATATAGTTTGAGTTTTGATTCAAATACATCATCCTCAGTATATACAAAAGTTTTTCGTTCTAATGCTTCTATGTAGGAAATACGACTTACATCCAGCAAATGATTTTCTTCTTCCTTATAAACTAACATCTGCTGGTTCATAATTCTTAATGTTGCCATGATATTTTCAATTTCATCCGTTAATTGGTTGCAATTAATCGTAATTTCTGTTTCCGACACATTCTCATCAATATTTATGATAATTTTCACTTTGTCACCTCCGAATACTAATTTAGCATAGATAAAATTAAAAACAAGTCCTCCAAACATAAGTTACCATATAAAGAACATGAGTTGCCATAATACATATGAAATTCAGCCTCTGCAATAAGCAAGACAATTTTTGGTGGTTTCCAGCCCGCTGGCATTTATGTATTTTCCACTTTCCCCTTGTAACCATGCCTGGCACACAAAAAAAGGAACAAATACAACGATTTGCTCCTTAACTTGACAAATTTTAACTTATCTAAATGACATTGGCATTACTGCCGGTATTTTGAAACATTTTATAACAGGGGCAGTAGGAATCGAACCCACATCGACGGTTTTGGAGACCGCTGTTCTACCGTTGAACTATGCCCCTATGTAATTCTTATGAGTCGTAATTTCGACTGCTTTTTATTTATATCATAGATTACATATATTGTCAAGAAAATTTCTACAATTTGCACAATTTGTTATCAAATATAGTTGAAACATCCCATTTATCCCTTGTTCAGCCTCACAGAGGGTGTCAAAAACCTCTATGAGGTTTTGGGAGATAATGTATTACTATGCAAGCTTGCTTGTAATAGCAACACATTATATCCTAAAAAGGTGCGAAGCATTTTTGTCCCCGTCCCCAGGCACATACGCATACAAACATGCTTTTAACACCTATACCTTACCTCATCACAGCACATCCATCAAATCCTGAATATTACTAATTCCCACCAGCCTAATCTTAACACCTCCTAAGGACTCCTTCAAAGACTCCACATTGGTTTTCGGCAGGATGCATCTCTCAAATCCCATTTTTTCAGCTTCCTTCACACGCTGTAATGCCTGGCTGACACTTCTGATTTCACCAGCTAGTCCCACTTCACCAAAGAAAATCGTCTTGCCATCTACCTCCCGGTTGCGGTAACTGGATACAATAGCAGCCACAATTGCCAGATCAATAGCAGGCTCCGTAAGGCGCATGCCACCAGTCAGATTAACATAGGCATCACATCCACCTAAACGCATTCCCACCTTCTTTTCTAAAACAGCCATTAGCAAATTCACCCTGTTATAATCAATTCCCACTGAAGTTCTTCTTGGGATCTGGAAGCTGGTATCTGATACCAGCGCCTGAATTTCCAGCAAAATCGGTCTGGTTCCCTCCATGGAACAGGCTACCACAGAACCGGAAGCCCCCTCCGGTCGTCCCTCTAACATAAATTCAGAAGGATTCTTTACTTCTCTTAGTCCATCCCCTCTCATTTCAAACACACCAATCTCATTGGTAGATCCAAAACGATTTTTTACACCTCGAAGAATACGATAAGACGCGTTTCTATCGCCCTCAAAATACAATACCGTATCTACCATATGCTCTAATACTCTGGGGCCAGCCACCACACCTTCCTTTGTTACATGACCAACAATAAAAATCGTAATACCATATCCCTTTGCTAACTGCAGTAACGTTGCAGTAGTCTCCCTCACCTGTGAAACACTCCCCGGTGCGGAGCTGACCTGTTCGCTGAATATGGTCTGAATGGAGTCAATAATTACTACTTCCGGCTGTGTTTTCTTTATCACAGCTTCAATGGTTTCTAAATTGGTCTCACATAAAAGATGCATAACTTCTGAAAACTCACCTATTCGCTTTGCACGTATTTTTATCTGTTTTAAAGATTCCTCTCCTGAAATATATAACACATGATGCTTATCGTTACTTAGATTACGGCACACCTGCAGAAGTATGGTGGACTTACCTATTCCCGGATCTCCTCCCACTAAAAGTAAGGAACCAGCCACAATACCCCCGCCTAAAACACGGTCTAATTCCTCCATTCCTGATGTGATACGCGGTTCGTCCTCTACAGAAATGCTGTTTAGCGTAACAGGCTCCCTGCGCTCTGTTACTCCTACCCTTTTTCCACTAACATGCTTTGGTGGTGCTGCTTCTTCCACAAAAGTATTCCACTCTTTACATCCCGGACACTGTCCCATCCATTTCGAAGACTCATATCCACAACTTTGACAGTAAAAAATCATTCCTTTTGCCATACTTCCTCCTAATAAACTAGTGTACAGTACTCTAGAACGTGTTTGAAAAACAGGGTGCCTAATAAGACACCCTGCTATAAATCACAATTAAATTATAATCGTAACTATTCAGCACAATACAAGCTTGTATTGTCCTGGTTCTGAATAGTTACTTATAATCTTACAATCTTAACGTCAACTGCACCTCTGTTTGCTAATTCAACACTGATTACCAACTTACCGCCAAGCTTTGTCTTCATCTTGCCGATGTTTGAATCGTCAATATATACTTTATATTCTTTGTCGTCTTCCATACCTACCGTAATCTGTGCATCCTCATTGCCTTCCACGCTAAAGCTGATACCATGCTCTGAAGCCTTCAGATTATTTACACTGGTTCCTGGTACAGATTCGTAAACGAACAGACCATTCTTCTCTAATTTTGTAATTTCCTTAAAGGTTTTTACTTTGTAGATATCTCCGCCAAACTCATAATTGTCTAATTTCGTCTTGGAATCCAACTCATAATTACCAAAGCTTATCGTTCCGTTCTCCTCTGTTCTTATTAACTCTGTCACAACTGCCATGACATGTACCTCCTGTCCTCTGCTCTTAAGCTTTTTTCGTAATTGCTGCACCATGATCACTATCACTTGTCAGCGGTAAATTCCTCAACATCATGGTGCATTTACCACTTCTTTCTGACAAGTAATATTATACAATAAAATACAGCTATTTTCCAGTTATTTGTGCAAATATTAAAATATTTATTCTTTATTTACTGTAAATGTCACCTCATTTTTCGCAACTGCAACTGTGACATGATCTCCAGGCTTAATGCGTTTCGCTAGAATTTCCTCTGCCAGTGCGTCTTCAATCTTAGTCTGCACTGCACGTCTAAGTGGTCTGGCACCGTATTTTTCATCGCTGCCAACTTCAACTAAATACTTCTTCACCGGTTCGCGGAACGTAAGCTGAATCTGAAGCTGTGCATTACAACGCTTTTCTACTGTCTTTAATAACAGTGATACAATCTGCTTCATATGATCTTTATTCAATGTATGGAACACAATAATTTCATCAATACGGTTGATAAATTCTGGCTTGAAAATACGCTTCACTTCATCCATAACATTATTTTTCATGTTATCATAGTTGACTTTTTCATCTTCCGCTGATGTAAAACCTAATCTCTTAGGTGAAATTATGGACTGGGCACCAGCATTTGAAGTCATAATAATGATTGTATTCTTGAAGCTTACCTTACGTCCCTGAGAATCCGTAATGTGTCCATCATCCAGTACCTGCAACAGAATGTTAAATACATCCGGATGTGCCTTTTCAATTTCATCAAACAATACAACCGAATATGGATTTCTCCTGATTTTCTCGCTCAACTGTCCGCCTTCATCAAATCCTACATATCCCGGAGGGGAACCAATCATCTTAGACACACTGTGTTTCTCCATATATTCAGACATATCTACACGAATAATGGCATCTTCTTTACCAAATACCGCTTCTGCCACGGCCTTTGACAGCTCTGTTTTACCAACACCAGTAGGACCTAAGAACAGAAAGGAGCCAATTGGTCGATTCGGATCTTTTAAGCCAACACGACCACGTTTGATTGCCTTTGCCACAGCAGATACTGCATCCTCCTGTGCAATGACTCTTTTATGCAATATTTTCTCTAATCTTCTCAGTCTTGATGATTCTTCCTCTGCGATGCGGTTTACCGGAATCTTTGTCCACATTGCTACTATCTCAGCAATCTGCTCCTCTTCTACTTTAAGATTCTTATTGCCGGAACGTTTCTTTTTCCATTTTTCTAACTCTGCTTCTAACTGCTTCTTTTCTCTGGTCAACTCGCCAGCTCTCTCAAAATCCTGTGCAATAATGCAGGATTCCCGTTCTTCTTCCAGAGCCAGTAACTTCTTCTCTATCTCCTCAACCTGCGGGAACTTCTGATAACCTGACAGACGAAGCCTTGCTGCGGCTTCATCCATCAAATCAATTGCTTTATCCGGCAGATATCTGTCATTAATATATCGTTTTGATAACTTTACAGCTGCTTCTACCGCTTCTTCGGTAATCTCTACATGGTGATGCTCCTCGTAGTATCCCTTAATACCCATTAATATCTGTATGGCTTCCTCTTCACTTGGCTCCTCAACCATAACCGGCTGGAAACGACGTTCTAATGCGGGATCCTTCTCTATATGCTTACGGTATTCATTGATGGTAGTTGCACCAATGATCTGGATTTGCCCTCTTGCTAAAGAAGGCTTTAAAATATTAGCAGCATCAATGGCACCTTCTGCACCACCGGCACCGATAATGGTGTGAATTTCGTCTAAGAACAACAAAATATTGCCCTGCTCTGATACTTCTTTTATCACGCGTTTAATGCGCTCCTCGAATTCACCTCTATATTTCGAACCTGCTACCATACTTGCAAGGTCTAATACTACTACTCTTTTGTCTCTCACAGAATCCGGCACATCATCTTTGGAAATGCGAATAGCAAGCCCTTCTGCAATGGCAGTCTTACCAACACCCGGTTCTCCAATGAGACATGGATTATTCTTTGTTCTCCTGCTTAAGATCTGAATCACACGCTCTATCTCAGCATCCCTGCCAACTACATTGTCTAAGCTTCCCTGTTCGGCGGCTTCTGTTAAATCTCTGCTAAATTGGTTAAGCACTGGTGTAGCAGAAGCATCATGGGTAGCTCTTGCCCGCTGAAAATCATCTTTGTGCTTTGCCAAATCCTCTCCAACTGCTGTCAGAATATCCATATACAGCTTCTGTGGATTGACATTTAAAGTCACTAATAATCTTGTTGCTATACAATCTGATTCCTTTAAAATAGCAATCAGCAAATGTTCTGTTCCAATTGCATCTTCCTTAAGATTCTCTGCCTCTATTTTACTCATATCCAGCACATGCTGTAATCTTGGTGTGGTACCGGAAGGCTCCATAATACCTACATTGCCTGGTGGAGCGATTAACTGCTCCATCAGTTCCAATATCTGACGCTCCTCTACACCATTTGCCTTTAATACCTGTGCTGCAACACCTGTTTTTTCACGCATAAGTCCTAATAATAAATGCTCTGTTCCTACATAAGAATGTTCCAGAGCCTTTGCTGCTTTCTGCGCCAGTTCTACAGCCTTTGCTGCTTTTTTTGTGTACTGGTTGTGCATACTATCCTCCATTCTGTCATTGCTGACATCTTTTATGATTCAAACGCATTCAGGATTTCTTCCACCATCTCATGAACTTCCTCTCGGGATATATTCCTGCAACTTGCTTTGGCTAATGCCATGGTTAAGTTCTTTCTCAATTCAGATAATGCCTGAAGCTTATTGATATCGATTGCGATTACAGCTCCATTTTTTCTGTCTAAGGTGATAAAACCTTCCTGCCTTAATACGGCATATGCTTTATTCACCGTATGCATGTTAATTCCTATTTCATCTGCCATCTGTCTTACTGATGGAAGGGAATCTCCTTCCTGTATCTTTGAAGTGGCAATTCCATGAATAATCTGATTACAAAGCTGTATATAAAACGCTTCTTCATCATCAAAATTAATTTCTATATACATAAATATCACCTGCTATGTATTCCATCTCCAACGGGAGTATGTTATACACATTCTATAACAGCTGGTATCATATGTCAATCTATTTTCGCAACTATAAATTTTATTTATAATTACACCAGTAAAAATCCATGTAAAATCTCTTTTTAATAAAATCAGGGCGGCAAAGGTGCTGCCCTGATTTTATCAATGCTTTGCTATTTTTTAGTATCATCATCATCCAGATCGATAATCTCAAAGTCAAACTCTTCCTCGTCGTCATCATCAAACAGACTTTGTGCTTCTTTCACAAGGGATTTTTTCTCTAACGCCGTATTTCTTCTAAAACGCGATGTCTGCTCTTTCTGTTGTGACTGCTCCTCCGGGCTGATATCCTGCTGATAACGTTCTTCTTCCTCTGAAAGCTCCTGTTCATCTGATACTTCTTCTGTTTCATAATTTTCTTCTGTTTTTTCCTCAGAAACAGCATCATCATTAGAGCCTTCCTCTGTCCACATATCATCTTCCTCACCATAGTCATCTTTTTCACGGATTTTAAAGATTAAATTGATAATCACCATCAACAGAATCAAATCCAGAATACCAAGTATGATAATAATCATAAGCCGGTTACTTTTCATACTGCGATAAATATCTGATAACTCTTTTAGCTGTGCCTCTAACACAGCAACCTGCTCTGCATCACCGGAAGTAGTTGTTACTTCGCCTATTTTTGGTGCTACAAATCGTTGATAGGTACCTTCCTGAACATCATACTGATACCAGGTAAGCAAACCATCCTGATTCACACCAGCCACCAGATAATAATCTTTGTATGCTTCTTCTGCTGCTATTATATCATCTCCATAAGCCCATCCTGTCAGCTTCTTTCCATCGATTTCCAGTTCCTTTTTCACAAAACCAGACTCAGTAAGGTCACTTACATAACCGTCCAGAATAAACATATTACCGGTAGTTCCACTTGTCAGCTGCACAAACTCCGTAAATGTATCAATATCTTTATAATATGCATAATAATCACTGTCATTTTCTTCATCTGTCATATAAAGAACATAATATTCCATATATTTAGAAACAAAGGCTTCATATTCTTCGCCATCATACTCCAATGTACTTAAACTGAAACCAGGTATTTCTACATCTTCCGGAATCTCTACAGGTGTCAGGCTTTTACCATTTACCACAATAGAACCGGATGTAGTTTCTGTTTCCTCCGGATTTTCAGACTCTTGTGGTTCCTCGGATTCCTCCGGCTCCTCTGTTGTTTCCGGTTCTGCTGTTTCTTCTGGTGTATCCTCTTCTTCACTTTCCTGCTCTCTTGTAACAGTAATCTTATAAGTTGCTGTTTCTCCACTTTCTGCTGTTACTTTAATTTTTACAGTATTCTCTCCTGTTTTTAAGCTGTCGGCGCCTGTAATAGAAGAAACGGTTGCTTTACTATCATTTGTTTTCGCATCAATTGCCAGACTAGATACATCTGCCCCTACTTTCATGGTATATTGATATGTTTTTGGAGCAAAGGATGGTGATAAGCTCCCCTTAGACACGGTCAACGCTGAAAGTGTAGCATCTGAAGAAGCCTCTGGTGTTCCATCTGATACACTAACTGTGGAGCTACCTACATGTGACATGGATACCAGATTTTCATCAAAATCATATATCTCATAATTTGACACATTTACCTTACTGCTTCCTGCTGATAATGCCTTAAATGTCAATGTATACGTAATATTATTTGTCTGTGCATCACCAGCTACACCTGCAATATGAACACTTCCAGAACCGCCAGTGGCTGTTGAACCGCCACTAACAAATTCAAGTGCTGAAGTATCATAAGTAAGAGTAATGTCTGTGGCACCAATATTACAGTCACTGGTCTTTACCTTGACATTTACCATTACTTTCTCTCCAACATTTGCTGATGGATCTGAAAAACTGATGGTACCATCTGCTGCTTTTACTGATAAATTTATCATGAAAAACAACAATATTGTGCATATGATTGTTCTGCCTAATTTCAATCGTGTATTCATTTTACCTACCTGTGCTTAACCAATCATAAATCGTTTCACACATTTCCTTTCTTAATTATTTAATATCTTTTTCTGTAATTTTAATAAATCCAGCACATTAATACCTTCATTATTATTCATATCTCCTGCCACCTGCTCTGCTTCGGAAAGAGATGTATTGCCTAATATGGCTTTCTGCAGTCTCAACAAGTCAATTACTGTAATTTTTCCATCACCAGACAGGTCACCTTCTACTGCTATTGTGTATGTTTTTATTTTTGTGCCAGCAGTATCATGAATAACAAGCTGCATACCAGTTCCCACAACCCCACTGCCAGAGTTGCCATCCTGACTTACCACTGTAGCACTTCCATTAGTAACTGTAATGGAAGAAAGCATTTTTGTGCCCTTCACACCTTCCGGTATCTTTAAAACCAGGTTTTCCATGCCCGTAATTTCTTTGTAATCGGATGACAGTGTAACGCTTGTTTCTCCTGTCATTGTGCTGTCAGGAGTTGTGTTGTCAGGCATCGTGTTGTCAGGTGCTGTGTTATCTGGTGCGGTGCCATCAGGCACTGTGCTGTCTACCGGCGGCTGTACCTCAGCTGGTGGCTGCACCCCAGCTGGCGGCGTCACCCCGGCGGATGAATTTCTATATACATTTATGGTGTATACTCTGCTTATACCATTTTGGGCTGTTACAACAATCTGCAGCGTATTCATTCCATCATTTAAGGCAACCACACCTACATTTCCACTCACAGATGCAGTTGACTGATAGGCCTGTGCATTTACATTGATGCTTGTTACGGAATTGTCCACAATCAAACTATAGGTTTGTGTATAGATATTAAACTGTGGCGATAATACCATACCATCCACAGACAAGCTCTTTAAGTAGTTAACACAATCGCCATTTCCTGTTGGCTTTGCACAAGCACCGTCTGGCATATTATTATATATTGGGATGACAAATTTCATACTGCCATCTGCAATTTTATTGTATGCACGAGCCACTTGAAATGCTTCTGAAGCTGCCCCCTGTACATTAGTCATATACTGGTGACTGTATAATTCACTCCCCTGTACATTAAATTTCTTCAGATATAATGTGTTCTGTCCTTTGTTTACGTAGTTTGAACCGTAATAAATAGCCCCTCCAATGATTGCTGCTTCTTTTGAATTCCAAGGACGATTATATGTAGTTGCACCGTTATCTCCACCACGTGCATACCATAAACCTCTTTGAACGGCGGTCATCTTGCTTGTTGCATAAGCTCCTACGTTAAAGAAATTGTAATAGCCTTCATATCCCTTTACTGTTCCTGATATAGAGTTACCAGTTCCTTTCGTTCCCTGTTCTATCAGAATCATAGATGTCAATACATAAGGATTTACCCCTGAACTGGCTGCTGCATTCATTATCATAGTTGAATACCCCTCTCCCGCCAGAAAGGTCCCCTCTACCAGTTTTTTCAAAGACTCCTCAGTCTGCTTTGCCGGGTCATAACTTTGATCCATAAACATAAACACATAATATGGATCAAGAAAATTTCTCGGATCCAGATAATAAGCAACTAACTCTTTAGATGCAGTGACCCATCCACCGCTGTCATAGCTCACCCATTTGTTCTTCCCTAAATCATATGCCCCCTGCTCTATTGATTTGTAGGAAGAAATCGAGGAAGACTGTATAGTATTCTTACCCACTGCAGATTCTGCATTCAATACATCATCCCAATTAAGGCCTGTGTACCACGGAACAAATTCCCAATTAGGATACTGTTCATGCAGCAAACACAAAGCATCACAATAACTTTCCGGAAAACCAGCTGCAATCAACTGGCTTTTGTAGTCATTATCCACGCTGGTGACTGTAATATATTGTTTTGAAACATATCCATATCCATTTCCATATACAATCTTATACCAGCCATCCCCTGTTTCTTCCACAATCGACACAGTGCTGCCTTTTCCAACAGAGCCAATCTGTGTTCCATTAGGCGTACTTCGCACTCTGAGCGAACCACTTTGAGTGGAAACCACCCCTGAAATTGCAGCCTGTGCCTGAAAGCTACTATGTAATACTCCCACAATCAAAAGTACAGTCAGCAACAGAATCGTCACCGACCATGGTATTTTTCTATTTTTTTCCATATGTACTCTCCATTTTTACTTCTTCGACAAAATTATCTGCATTACACTTTTACATTTTATCTTATAATATTACATAAGTCATTGTCAACGAAAAAAAGGATAATTCCTTTCTAAAATGAACTGAATTATCCTTTTTCAAATATATCACATTATATACTATTTTGATTTATACCAGACTTATTACTTTACACTTTTAATGATGCCAGCTACTACTGGTGAAAAAATGTTTCTATCAATATCTCGTTAGGATTATGTAATTGAATCGTAAATTATTTTTCGGTTTTAAAGGGTTTTTGTCATTTTGGTAAACGGAAGCTAAATTGCATGCGCTCTAGAGGCTTCGTAATAATACAATGTTGGTCACTGGTTTCTGCGATTTTGGTGCATGTGTATTTGGGGTGTATTGTGAAATGCATGCGAAAATTCTGATTTGTGGAGATTGTTGAATCATATTCGTTACCCGTCCGTGAATTGGCGGAAGGGGCTCCCAGGGACAACTCAGACTTACACTGCAGGAGAGCTGCTTGCTGGCATGGCATATTCCACGCAGACCGAAGCCAACGTTCCGGTGAACTAACTCCCAAGTACGACTAAGACATTCGGGGTGTGGCCCTCATGCCTAAGTCTCCCTAGGGAGTGGATTTCACCTCCACTAAAAGCGGC
>JBGVIB010000140.1:0-23312 GCA_045122835.1 Lachnospiraceae bacterium | reverse complement strand
TTCCGGTGAACTAATCTCCCAAAGGCTAATAAATTAGCCTCGTACGACTAAGACTCTCAGGAAAGCCTTCGAGCCTAAGTCTCCCTAGGGAGTGGATTTCACCTCCACTAAAAGCGGCTCGTAATTGTCTGCTTAGGAATATGCCATACCAGCAAGCGGCTCTCCACCAGTGTAAGTCTGAGTTGCCCCTGGGAGCCCCTTCCGCCAATTCACTACCTTATCGAAACTGGTAAAATATATTCTCATATAACCAGTAAAATGCCAAATATGTGTTTGGCCAAATTAGCGATTATCCCTGTGCAATTTAACGCATTACAACCTATAATGCCTGATTTGTAATACGCCAGAGGTAAGCGACGACGCAACTTGCGTCTATGATACATAGCCGGTGGCAGGTGCAGAAGGTTCCTAAGCAGACAATTCACGAGCCGCTTTTAGTGGAGGTGAAATACACTTCAGTAAATAACAAAATAATATTTGGGAGGACAGCTATGATTCAAATGGCAGTGAGGAGCTTTGTGGAATTTCTTCTGCAAGCGGGGGACATTGACAATCGAATAAGTAAAACCATGGATACAGAAGCGATGGCAGAAGGCAGACGCATTCATAAGAAAATTCAGAATCGCATGGGTTCCGAATATCAGGCAGAAGTCCCATTGTCCATATTGATACCAATGGAGAAATTTGAATTGTCTTTAACCGGCAGAGCAGACGGCATTATAGAATCGGAAGGAAAAACACCTGTGGTTGATGAAATTAAGGGTGTATACATGGATGTGATGAACATGCAGAAGCCGGTAGAGGTGCATCTTGCCCAGGCAAAATGCTATGCTTATATGTATGCCAGTGAACGTGAACTTCCAGAAATGAATGTGCGTATGACTTATTGCAATATGCATACAGAAGAAATCCGATATTTTCATGAACAGTATTCCATGAAAGAACTGAAATGCTGGTTCTTTCAGATGATAGAAGCTTACCGAAAATGGGGCGAATTTCAGGTAGAATGGCTTGAAACCCGGCAGAAATCCATACCTCAGGTGCAATTTCCTTATCCATACAGGGTAGGGCAGAAAGAGTTAGCTGCTTTTGTGTATAAAACGATTGCAGCTGGAGAGAGACTGTTTATACAGGCTCCTACTGGAGTTGGGAAAACGATTTCCACCGTATTTCCGGCAGTGAAGGCAGTGGGGGAAGAAAAGGGTGATAAAATCTTTTACCTGACAGCAAAAACCATTACCAGAGTGGTTGCAAAGGAAGCTTTGGCGTTATTGCAAAAGCAAGGGCTTCGTTATAAGATTTCATTGCTGACAGCCAAGGAAAAGCTGTGCTTTTGTGAGGAGATGGATTGCAATCCGGTAAATTGCCCTTATGCTAAGGGACATTATGACAGGGTCAATGATGCTGTGTATGATTTGCTGAATAAAGAGGATGTATTTGACAGGGAGATAATAGAAAAGCAGGCAAAAGAATTTCAAGTCTGCCCCTTTGAGTTAGGGTTGGATTTGTCTCTTTGGTCAGATGCCATTGTCTGCGACTATAATTATGTCTTTGACCCTACAGCTTCCTTAAAACGATTTTTTGCAGAAGGAAAACAGTATGATTATATTTTTCTGATTGATGAATGTCACAATCTGGTGGAGCGGGCAAGAGAAATGTATAGTGCTGTTTTATGGAAGGAACAATTTTTAGAGATAAAAAAGCTGGTAATCGAGGACTATCGAAAGCTGGCCAACCAGTTAGAAAAATGTAATAAAATTTTACTTAGGTGGAAACGGGAATGCGAGAATTGTATGGTGTTGTCCGATTTAGAGGAGTTTCCAGTTGCCCTTGTGCGATTGATGGGAGAAATGGAGAATTATTTTGAGCTGGAGGAGGACCGGACACGCCGCAAGAAGGTAATGGAGTTGTATTTAGAGTGCAGGCATTTCCTGGCTATGTATGAGGAAATGGACGATAACTATATTATGTATACTGAATTTACAGATAATGGAAGCTTTTTTGTAAAGCTGTTCTGCGTAAATCCGGCATTGCCTTTAAGGCGTTGTCTTGATAAGGGAAATAGTACCATCTTTTTCTCTGCAACATTACTGCCTATACAATATTATAAAGAGCTGTTGACTGCAGAGTTAGAGGACAAAGCAGTCTATGCCAGGTCACCTTTTGATGCAAGCAAACGACTGATTTTGGCAGCTGAGGATGTAACTTCAAGGTACAAGCGACGCAACAGACGGGAATATGAAAAAATTGCTTCTTATTTATATCAGATGGTACAGGGAAAACGTGGGAATTATCTTGCTTTTTTTCCGTCTTATGCTTATGAGCAGCAGGTATATGAATGCTTTGTAGAACTATATGGAGAGGAAGAGATAAGTCTTGTTTTCCAATCCGCTTCTATGAGTGAGGGAGAACGGGAAGCGTATCTTCAGGCATTTTCTGTTCAGGGAGAAAAAAGTCTGTTAGGATTTTCTGTTATTGGTGGTATATTTTCAGAGGGAATTGACTTGAAAGAGGATTCTTTGATTGGAGCTGCTATCATTGGTACGGGGCTTCCGGGTATTAGTAAGGAGAGAGATTTGCTAATGGAGTATTTCAACAAAAGAAATATGAATGGATTTGATTTTGCATATCGATATCCTGGTATGAATAAAGTATTGCAGGCTGCAGGCCGGGTGATTCGTACAGTAGAGGACACAGGAGTGATTTTACTTCTGGATGAACGGTTTCTTTTCAGGGAGCAGCAAAGTCTCTTTCCAAGGGAGTGGCAGGACGTGAGACGCTGCCGGTTAAGTAATGTAGCAGATAAAATTTGTGATTTCTGGAAATCACTTGCATAAAAAGATTATTCATATTATTATTGTAAACGAGTAAGGGCGCCTTCTCTAATATTGTTAGCAGGCAGCATTAGAGAATGGAACTGCTATGTAAATGAAGAAACGACGATGCCATTGGCAGAACGGGAGGCAGTATGATAGAAACAGTAGTATCGTTAGAACTTCCGGTGGACGAAAAACTGACGATTCAGAAAAGGCGTATTATGCCGGTGAACCCAACCGGACAAGAAAAGCGCATTTCAATAGTAACCGGCATATATGGTGATGAGCTGGAAGGACAGTATGCGTGTTTTGAATTGACACGTATTTTAGAAGCAAATATAGAAAAGTTAAATGGAATAGTGGATATCTATCCGGCAGTAAATCCATTGGGCATTGCGTCCATGAGCAGAGGCATTCCTATGTTTGATCTGGATATGAACCGGATTTTTCCAGGAACGGATAATGGAGGAATGGCAGATGCCGTAGCAGCAGAGCTAACTTCAGATTTGATGGGCTCTGATTTGTGTATCGATATTCACGCAAGTAATTTGTATCTCACAGAGTTGCCACAGGCCAGGCTGACAGAGCAATTTGAGCACACACTGCTTCCTATTGCGAAAAAGTTGAATGTAGATTTTATCTGGATACATGAGTCTTCTACGGTATTAGAATCCACACTGTCACATAGCATGAATCTATTAAATGTTCCTACCATTGTAGTGGAAATGGGAGTGGGAATGCGGTTGACATTGGAATATGGTGAAAGTCTGGTGAAAGGCATTCTCAACGTGATGAAAGATATGGGGATCTGGCAGGGTGAGACGGCACTGGTGAAAGAACCGGTAGTGTCAAAGGATGGACATGTAGAATATTTGAATTCCAAAGCATCCGGATTTTTCATTCCTAAGGTAAAGCATGGAGACTATGTAACCACAGGACAGACAATTGGAGATATTGTAGATGTTTTAAATAACAAAGTGGAGCATCATATTACAGCCCCTTGTGATGGCTTACTCTTTACACTACGGGCACACCCGGTTGTTTATCAAGGTTCCTTAATAGGACGAATATTAGAACAATAGAAAGAGGAACAAAATCATGACAAAAGAAACGATATTTTCTTTAAAAGTCCCATATCGCAACAATTTAGAAATCAGTGGTTACCGTTTTGGAAGAGGAGAGAAATCAGCTTGTATTGTGGGTGCACTTCGTGGAAATGAGATACAGCAGATTTATGTCTGTTCAAGGCTCATCCATGCATTAAAAGAATTAGAGGAACATGGTTCCATTGTAAATAATAATGAAATACTGGTGATTCCGTCAGTGAATCCCCATTCCATGAATATTGGAAAACGTTTCTGGTCTGGGGATGATACTGATATTAACCGTATGTTTCCAGGTAAAATAGATGGAGAAGCCACACAGCAGATTGCCGCAGGGGTGTTCCGGCATGTGCAGGGTTACAGCTATGGAATACAATTTGCAAGCTTTTACCGGAGAGGCGACTTTATACCGCACGTTCGTATGATGGAAACAGGTTATCAAAGTCCAAGTCTCGCTAACCTGTTTGGTATGCCATATGTAGTAGTGAGAAAGCCAGACCCGATTGATACCACAACCCTTAATTACAACTGGCAGATGTGGAAAACCAATGCATTTTCTGTTTATACTACAGAAACAGATGAAATTGACGAAAAATCAGCAGATCAGGCAGTAGCAGCTGTCCTCCGGTTTTTGACCAGAATGGGAATTATCCGCTACAACAGTCACAGCGGATACATTGCCAGTGTAATCAACGAGAGTGAAATGCTGACGGTCCATGCTGAGAAAGCCGGTTTTTACCGAAGAAAAGTATTTACCGGTGATGAAGTAAGACGGGGAGATGTGATGGCAGAAATCATTCACCCTTATGAAGGACATTGTGTGGCAGAAGTGAAAGCACCTACTGATGGTATCGTGTTCTTTTCCCACAAAGCACCATTAGTAAATGAGCATGAGATTGTGTATGAGATTATTCGTAGGCTACACAAGTAAGCAGTGTATGAATTTAGTACCTACCTGGACGTGGTTAGAGGGCAAAATTCATTCCTGCAATCTGTACGCCCCACTTTACGGTAGAATAATTTTGTAAATATGATTGTAAAATTGCCGTATAGTATGTTAAGATAGTACTATACGTGTTTAAATACAAAGTAACAACGGAGGAATGTTAAGAATGAACAGCGTTAGACGAATTTATGTGGAAAAAAAGACTCCATATGCAGTAGCAGCAAAAGAGCTTAAGCATGAGATTAAGAGTTATTTAGGGATTACAACAGTATCCAAAGTACGAGTACTGATTCGTTATGATGTGGAAAATATTTCCGAGGAGACTTATAAAAAAGCGGTACGCACCGTGTTTTCTGAGCCGCCAGTAGATGATGTATACGAAGAAAGCTTTGATGCAGCAGGTGCTGTATGTTTTAGTGTAGAATTTTTACCTGGACAGTTTGACCAGAGAGCAGATTCTGCTGTACAGTGTGTGAAGCTGTTAAAAGAGGATGAAGAACCAGTAATTCGCACCGCTACTACTTATGTATTAGAGGGTGAACTGACAGCAGAGCAGATTGAAAGCATTAAGAACTTCTGTATTAACCCGGTAGACTCAAGAGAAGCTGAGGAAGCAAAGCCGGATACTTTAGTACAGCAGTTTGAGGAGCCAGCAGATGTCTTAGTATATGAAGGTTTCTGTGACATGGCAGATGACAAATTAAAAGAATTATACGATTCCTTAAATCTTGCCATGACCTATAAGGATTTTAAATTTATCCAGAATTATTACAGCACAGAAGAAATGCGTGACCCAACTATCACAGAAATTCGTCTGTTTGATACATACTGGTCTGACCACTGTCGTCATACTACATTCTCCACAGAGCTGACAGAAGTAAACTTTGGCGAAGGTTACTATAGAAAGCCAATTGAAGATACCTATAAAGAATATTTAGCTGACCGAGAGGTGATTTTCAAGGGCAGAGATGATAAATTTGTTTCTTTAATGGATTTAGCATTGATGGCAATGCGTAAATTAAAGAAGGAAGGCAAGTTAAATGATCAGGAAGAATCTGATGAAATCAATGCTTGTAGTATTGTAGTGCCGGTAGACGTAGATGGCGTAGAAGAAGAATGGTTAGTCAACTTCAAGAATGAAACACATAACCATCCAACAGAAATCGAGCCATTTGGTGGTGCTGCAACCTGTTTAGGTGGTGCAATCCGTGATCCGTTGTCAGGACGTACTTATGTATATCAGGCAATGCGTGTAACTGGTGCAGCAGACCCAACAGTCCCAGTGGCAGATACTTTAAAAGGTAAGCTTCCACAGAAGAAGATTGTAAGAAGTGCAGCAGCAGGCTACAGTTCATATGGTAACCAGATTGGTCTTGCAACCGGTCTTGTTAAGGAAGTATACCATCCGGATTATGTGGCAAAACGTATGGAAATCGGTGCTGTTTTAGGTGCGGCTCCAAGACGTGCAGTAATCCGTGAAACATCCGATCCGGGTGATATCATTGTATTATTAGGCGGACGTACCGGACGCGATGGCTGTGGTGGTGCAACCGGTTCTTCTAAGGTGCATACAGAGCAGTCTATCGAGACTTGTGGTGCAGAAGTACAGAAGGGTAATCCTCCTACAGAAAGAAAGATTCAGAGATTATTTAGACGTGAGGAAGTCAGCAAGCTGATTAAGAAGTGTAATGACTTTGGTGCCGGCGGTGTTTCCGTTGCCATTGGTGAGTTAGCAGACGGCTTACGCATTAATTTAGATAAAGTTCCTAAGAAATATGCTGGTCTTGATGGTACAGAAATTGCTATTTCAGAGTCTCAGGAGCGTATGGCAGTTGTTCTTTCTCCAAAGGATGTAGAAGCATTTTTAGCTTATGCAAAGGAAGAAAACTTAGAGGCTGTTGAAGTGGCTGAGGTTACAGAAGAACCTAGATTAAAGTTGTACTGGAGAGGCAAAGAAATCGTTAATATTTCAAGAGCATTCTTAGATACAAACGGTGCCCATCAGGAGACAAAAGTTGCAGTAGAGATTCCTTCTAAGGAAGACAACTACTTTGCAAAGAAACCAGTTGCCGATGTAAAAGAAAAATGGCTTGAAACATTAAAAGACTTAAATGTATGTTCCCAGAAAGGCTTAGTAGAGCGTTTTGACGGTTCTATCGGTGCAGGTTCCGTATTTATGCCACATGGCGGTAAGTACCAGATGACAGAAACACAGTCAATGGTAGCAAAGGTTCCTGTATTAAATGGTAAGACAACAACTGTTACTATGATGAGTTATGGTTTTGATCCATATTTATCTTCCTGGAGTCCATATCATGGAGCTGCTTATGCGGTAACAGAATCTGTGGCAAAGATTGTGGCTACAGGTGGTGATTTTAAGAAAATTCGTCTTACATTCCAGGAGTACTTCCGTCGTATGACAGAAGATCCAACAAGATGGAGTCAGCCATTCTCGGCATTGTTAGGTGCTTACTCTGCACAGTTAGGATTTGGAATTCCATCCATTGGTGGTAAGGACAGTATGTCCGGAACTTTCAATGAGATTGATGTTCCGCCTACATTAGTATCTTTTGCAGTAGATGTAGCAAAAGAACAAGATATCATTTCACCGGAATTAAAGAAAGCTGGCAATAAGTTAGTAGTAATGCACATTGACCGTGACGAGTATGAGATGCCTGTTTACGAACATGCAATGGCTTCTTACGATAAGTTCCATACAGATGTGCAGGCTGGCAGAATTGTTTCCGCGTATGCATTAGACAGCAAGGGTATTGCAGCAGCTGTGAGCAAGATGGCATTTGGTAATGGTCTTGGTGTGAAGATTGAGCATAACGTGGCTTCGGAAGATTTATTTGCTGTTGGTTTTGGTGATATCGTAGCAGAAGTAAAGGCAGAGGAAGTTGGAAATCTTGCAATTACTTACACAGTAATCGGTGAAGTGACAGATAACAAAGCAATTGAATACCAGAACATGACCCTTTCCTTAGAGGAAGCAGCAGAGGCTTGGACAAGTACTTTAGAAAAAGTATTCCCAACACGTTCTAACGTAGAGCAGGAAGAAATCAAGACAGGATTATTCAATGCAGATAACATTTATGTATGCAAGAATAAGATTGCAAAACCTACTGTATTTATTCCTGTATTCCCAGGAACAAACTGCGAATACGACAGTACAAAGGCATTTGAGCGTGCCGGTGCCAACGTTATTGTTAAGGTATTTAAGAACTTAGATGCGGCAGATATCCGCGATTCTGTAGCAGTATTTGAAGAAAACATTAAGAAATCCCAGATGATTATGTTCCCAGGTGGATTCAGTGCAGGTGACGAACCGGAAGGTTCTGCAAAATTCTTTGCAACTGCATTCCGCAATGAGAAGATCAAAGAAGCTGTGGATGATTTATTAAATAACAGAGATGGTCTAATGTTAGGTATTTGTAACGGATTCCAGGCATTAATCAAGTTAGGTTTGGTGCCATACGGAACCATTACTGAGCAGAAGGCTGACTCTCCAACATTAACATACAACACCATCGGACGTCATATCTCCAAGATGGTATACACAAAGGTTGTAACTAACCAGTCACCATGGTTAGCACAGGCTGAATTAGGCGGTGTCTATGTCAATCCGGCATCCCACGGTGAAGGACGCTTCGTTGCACCAAAAGAGTGGTTAGACAAGCTCTTTGCCAACGGTCAGGTAGCGACTCAGTATGTAGATGAATTGGGTAACCCAACCATGGACGAAGAATGGAATCCAAACGGTTCCTACATGGCAATCGAGGGTATCACTTCTCCAGATGGCCGTGTACTTGGTAAGATGGCTCACTCTGAGCGTCGTGACGCTTCCGTAGCGATGAATATTTACGGTGAGCAGGATATGAAGATCTTCGAATCTGGTGTGGCTTACTTCCAGTAAGAATGTTTGAAGCTTCCTAGAACAGTTTCTAATTATGCTGTCAGCAGAAGATGGAATTAAGAAAATATTAGAAAAGATATAAGAAAAATAGGCTTGTCATATCTGTTGAGATGTGGCAAGCTTATTCTATGTTTGCAAATTAATAACCTAAAATTTGGAGAATATAGAAAGGATTAACGGAAAATGAAGGAAAAAAGAAAAAGGCTCTTGCGAAAATTAGCCTACTTCCCCATGCTCATCATGATGGCAATGATTTTCATCTTCTCCGCCGACAACGGAGACGAGTCATCAGAAAAAAGCGATACCATAGCAGAATATGTGTGGGAAATAGCAGAAAATTTTCATGTAACAGTCAGCAACAACACAAAAGCAGAGTGGAACGACACCATCACCTTCGTAATACGAAAAGTAGCCCATATGACAGAATATGCCATCCTTTCAGTGCTGATATTCTTAGGAATCCGCATAGATACCGGCAATAAACCAAAATGGTACTGGGTGATAGGAATAGGTATTTTCTATGCAGCCACAGATGAAATTCACCAGCTCTTTGTACCTGGCAGAAGCGGTCATCTGCGAGATGTCTGCATAGATGGAGTCGGCGTGGCAATAGGTTTTTTTATTATGAATTTAATATGTAGGGGCAAACGGAACATACCTGGCGAATGATGTACTAGTATTTTTACGTTGATTATTTTCACAAAAACGTGTAAAATAGAAAGATAAAACGTAGTAGCGGAAGAATTGCAGCTACGTTAATACAGTCAAACTGGGAGGACTATATGAAATTATACTTTGTGACACTTGGCTGTGACAAGAACTTAGTAGATGCAGAGCATATGTTAGGGGCATTGGCTGCAAAAGGATACGAGTTTACTCAGGAACCGGAGGAAGCAGAGGTAATCGTTGTGAATACCTGCTGTTTTATCAATGATGCCAAGGAAGAAAGTGTGAATACCATCTTAGAGATGGCAGAATATAAGAAAGATGGAAGTTGTAAAGCCTTGATTGTATCAGGATGTCTGGCACAACGCTACCAGCAGGAGATACAGGACGAGATAGAGGAAGTGGATGCTATCCTCGGAACAAACAGCATTGATGATATCGAGGAGGCCATTATAAAAGCTTTGCAGGGTGAGCATGTCTTAGATATGAAATCCATGGAAGGACTGCCGAACATAACGGCTAAGCGTTACGTGACAACAGGCGGACACTTTGCACATTTAAAGATTGCAGAAGGCTGTGACAAGCACTGCACATATTGTATTATTCCAAAGGTTCGGGGCAATTACCGCAGTATACCAATGGAAGAATTAGTAGCAGAAGCAAAAGACTTAGCAGCTCAGGGCGTAAAAGAATTAATTCTGGTTGCACAGGAAACAACTATGTACGGCAAGGATTTATATGGAGAAAAAGCGTTGCCGAAGTTATTACGTGAATTGTGCAAAATTCCAGAAATTTACTGGATTCGTATACAATATTGCTATCCGGAGGAAATTACAGACGAACTGATTCAGGTAATGAAGGAAGAAGAAAAAATCTGCCATTACCTAGATTTGCCAATACAGCACTGTAATGATGATATCTTAAAGCGCATGGGAAGAAGAACAACCAAGGCAGAATTGGTTGCTATCATTGAGAAGCTTCGTCGCGAGATTCCGGACATTGCCCTTAGAACCACATTAATCAGTGGTTTCCCTGGAGAAACACAGGAACAGCATGAAGAGTTGATGGAATTTGTGGACATCATGGAATTTGACAGATTAGGCGTCTTTGCATACTCCAAGGAGGAGGATACACCGGCAGCACTGATGGAGAATCAGGTAGAACAGTCCGTGAAAGAGGACCGCCGTGATGAAATCATGGAGCTTCAGCAGGAGGTAGCCTTTGACAAGGCAGAAACACAGGTAGGCAGAGAGCTTCTTGTAATGGTGGAAGGAAAGGTTGCAGATGAAAATGCTTATGTAACCAGAACCTACATGGATGCACCTGATATTGACGGATACCTGTTCTTAAATGGTGAAGAAGAACTGATGACTGGTGATTTTGTCCGAGTGAAGGTCACAGGTGCTTATGAATATGATCTCGTTGGTGAGATGGTGTAAGGAGAGCAGCTATGGAAATGAATTTACCAAACAAACTGACCATTCTTCGTGTGATAATGATACCATTTTTTGTATTTTTCATGCTGGTGGATGTGGCAGGTGTTTATACAAAATATATCGCATTAGCACTGTTTTGCATTGCAAGCTTAACTGACTTGTTAGATGGAAAAATTGCAAGAAAACATAACCTGGTAACCAATTTTGGGAAATTTATGGACCCGTTGGCAGATAAATTACTCGTTTGTGCGGCAATGATTTGTCTGGTGGAAATGGATCGTATCGAATCCTGGGTAGTGATTATTATTATGAGCCGTGAATTTATTATCAGCGGTTTTCGTCTGATAGCATCTGATAATGGTATAGTAATTGCCGCAAGCATGTGGGGCAAGGTGAAAACCGTGATTCAGATGACCATGATTATTGTACTGATTTTGCATGTAGACCATGTAGTATTTCAGTATTTAGAGGTAATTTTGATAGCAGCAGCAACAATTTTAACTGTAGTATCTTTAATTGAGTATATTGCAAAAAATATTGATGTATTAAAGGAGACAAAGTAAATGGAAACGGTTTGTTATCAGAGAGTTGTCAAAATTGCAGGCTTAGAGGAAGAAAAGATTGTAGAAGATTTGCAGCGGTTAGTGGATGTGACAAACCGGTTAGCTGTGAATATTCAGGTATTAGTTGGTGAAGTCCATTGCTATCTTACCGCAGAAGCAGAGGACAAAAAAGAAGCAAAAGCAATAGTAAAAACAGCAATTAAGCGGATAAAAGCAAGATTTAAAGACCATGTATTTGCGACAAGGGAAGAAATGACTTTAGAGGATTCTGTGGCAAAGCTGTTAATAAAGTATAATTTAACATTAACTACAGCTGAATCTTGTACCGGCGGGCTGATTGCCGGACGAATGGTAAATGTGCCAGGCGTTTCTGATGTGTTTTATGGCAGTTTTGTAACCTATGCAAATGAAGCAAAAATAGAGCTTATCGGTGTAAAAGAGGAAACCTTGGAGACCTACGGTGCCGTCAGCTCACAGACAGCAAGGGAAATGGTGGAAGGTGCGGCAAAGAAGGCTCATGCATCGGCCGCCATAGCCGTCACAGGTGTTGCTGGCCCGGATGGCGGAACTGCGGAGAAGCCGGTAGGTCTTGTATATATTGCAGTCTATGTGAATGGACATGGTGCTGTGAAGCGCTGCCAGTTTGTGGGTGACCGCATGGCAGTGCGGCAGAGAACGGTGTGTGAATCGTTATATTTACTGAGAAAATTAATCAAAGAGGAGAGTGGAAATCTTGGCAGATAAAATAACAGGAGCAGAAGCAATTGTAAAATGCTTAGAGGCAGAAGGGGTACCGGTAGTATTTGGCTATCCGGGTGTGGCAATTTGCCCATTTTTTGACAGCATTTATGATTCCCCTATTAAGCAGGTATTAGTTCGTACCGAACAGAATGCAGGACATGCAGCAAGCGGATATGCCCGTGTAACAGGAAAAACCGGTGTTTGCGTGGCAACCTCAGGTCCAGGTGCAACCAACTTAATTACAGGTATTGCAACTGCGTATATGGATAGTATTCCGTTAGTGGCAATTACCGGACAGGTACGTTCTGATTTAATAGGAAGTGACGTGTTTCAGGAAGCTGATATAACAGGAGCAGTGGAATCCTTTGTAAAATATAGCTATTTGGTGAAAGATGTAAAAGACATTCCAAGAGTATTTAAGGAGGCCTTTTACATTGCTTCCACAGGAAGAAAAGGTCCGGTTCTTATAGATATTCCATGTGATGTGCAGATGCAAATGCTGGAATTTTCTTATCCGGAGGAAGTATCTATCCGTGGTTATAAGCCAACTGTTAAAGGCCATACCATGCAGATTCGCAAGGTAGTAAAGGCATTAGAAAAGGCAAAACGCCCAATTATCTGTGCCGGTGGCGGTGTGTTATTAAGTGGTGCGGAGAAAGCCGTATGCAAATTTGCAGAAAAGCACAGTATCCCGGTAGTAACCACCATGATGGGAATCGGTGTTATTCCAAATGACCACCCAATGTACTATGGCATGGTAGGAAATAATGGTAAAGCATATGCTAACAAAGCCATGAATGAAAGTGATTTAATCATCATGATGGGTGCCAGAGTAGCAGACCGTGCTATTTCCCAGCCGGATTTAGTAACAGAAAATACAACAGTAGTACATATTGATGTAGATCCTGCAGAAATCGGCAAGAACATGGAGTTTTCCATTCCAATCGTTGGTGATTTGAAGCATATTTTACATGACTTTAAAGAGTTTGAATTTGAAGCAGACTTCAGCGAATGGCATGAAGAATTAGCCAAATGGAAAAAGGAATTAGCAAAGGTACGAAATCCAAAGGATGGCGTAGTAGACCCGGCATCCTTTGTAAGAACTTTGTCTGAAAAAATGGATAAGAATGCAGTATACGTTGCAGACGTTGGTCAGAACCAGATTTGGTCCTGCAATTATTATGTTATGAAGCAGGGGCATTTCCTGACAAGCGGTGGTATGGGAACCATGGGGTACTCCATTCCGGCGGCAATGGGCGCAAAGGCTGCAGATAAGGACAAGCAGGTCGTTGCAGTCTGTGGTGATGGCTCTTTCCAGATGTCCATGATGGAACTTGCAACCATTCGCCAGCATGATATTCCTGTAAAAGTGGTCGTACTGGTAAATCATTACCTTGGAATGGTAAGACAGTACCAGCATTTTACTTATGATGACCGCTACAGTGGAGTATCCTTAGATGGAAGTCCGAATTTAGAAAAGATTGCAGCTGCTTACGACATGCCATATATCCGTCTGGAAAATATGGAAACCATGGAAGCAAAGATTGATGAATTTTTAAGTATAGATGGTGCAGCCTTTATGGAATGTGTCATTGATGATTTTGATTTGGTATAGGAGGTGAATACGATGAAGAAGATATTTTCTGTACAGGTAGAAAACAGAGCTGGTGTGCTTTGGAAGGTGGCAGGTCTGTTCTCACGCAGATGCTATAACATTGACAGTCTTGCAGTTGGTGAGACAGACAACAAGGATGTATCTGTTATGACCATTGTATCCTCCGGTGACGAGCATACCATGGAGCAGATTGAAAAGCAACTGAATAAAAAGATTGATATTATCAAGGTAAAGACATTTACAGAGGCAAACAGTATCAGCAGAGAGCTGATGATGATTAAAGTCAGATACACTAAGGACAACCGCAGTGATATCATTGAAATCTGTAATGTTCTAAATGCAAATGTACTTGATATGTCAGCATCCTGTCTGTTTATTCAGATATGTGATACACCGGAGAAGATTGAACTTCTGATTCAGATGTTGGCACCTTACGGAATTGCAGAAATGGCAAGAACCGGAACACTGGCATTGCCAAAGTGTAAGGAATAAATGTATATATAAATATGATTTTACATACAAACCCTTTACCTGTACAGGAAAGGGTTTTTGTGTGTTATTGTAAGAAATAAATTAGCAGATACATTGCGGCGGTATCTAAATATGGAGGAAATCTATGGAATACTCAGAAAAGCTCATCTGTAATAGTTGCACAAAAGAAATGTTAGACAGCCTGCATGTGAACGCACCAGATGAGGATATTCGATTACAGGTGCTGAAAAATTGGGATAATGTAGCTAAGCCAATTGATGGCATGGGAAGATTTGAAACGCTAACAGCACAGATAGGTGGGATACAAGGCACTGATAAAGTGGATATTTCAAAGAAAGCAGTCCTTATTATGTGTGCAGATAATGGAATTGTAGAAGAAGGCATCAGCCAGTCGGGACAGGAGGTTACCACTGCAGTGGTAAAGAAAATGGCAAAGGGGCATTCTTCAGTAGGAAAAATGGCAGCAATAATTGGAGCAGACACCATACCGGTGGACATTGGTATCAACCAGAAGGAAGCAATACCAGGAGTGGCAGATAAGAAAATCCGATGTGGTACTAGGAATTTCAGAGTAGAGCCTGCAATGACAGAAGAAGAAACAATAAAGGCAATTAGTATTGGCATAGAAATGGTATTGGATTGCAAAAAGAAAGGTTATAAAATCCTTGCAACAGGTGAAATGGGGATTGGAAACACCACAACAAGCAGTGCCGTTGCAGCAGCCTTGTCAGATTGTGATGTGGCAGAGGTGACAGGAAAGGGAGCCGGACTTAGTGATGAGAAATTAATACATAAACAACAGGTGATTGCAGAAGCAATAGAGAAGTACAAGCTGAGAGGTGCAGAACCATTAAAAATACTGCAGACAGTGGGTGGGCTGGATATTGCAGGACTTGCCGGTGTCTGTATTGGCGGAGCCTTGTATCACATACCGGTTGTGTTAGATGGTGTAATCAGTATGGTGGCAGCCCTTGTGGCAGACCGGTTGGTTCCGGGGACAAAATCATACCTGATTCCTTCACATAGAGGCAAAGAGCCGGCAGTCGAAAAACTGATGGAAGCATTAGAAATGGAACCTGTGATTGACGGAAAGCTGGCATTAGGAGAAGGAACAGGTGCGGTGATGATGCTGTCACTATTAGAAATGGCTTTGGGCATCTATCAGGACAGAACTACTTTTTCAGATATTCAGATAGAACAGTATAAGAGGTATTAGAGCCATGATGACAGTTATTATTGGAGGAAGTGGAAGTGGAAAGTCTGAATATGCAGAAAACTATACCATGGAGCTTTCTCATGGAAGAAACCAATATTATATAGCAACCATGAAGATATTTGACAAAGAAGGACAGGCGAAGGCGGAGCGTCATAGAGCGCTGAGAAAGGATAAGGGTTTTCTTACTATTGAACAGCCAGCAGCCATTCAAAATGCATTAGAAAAGATGGAGTCAGAAGAAAAGACTGCTCTGATAGAGTGTATATCAAATCTTGCAGCTAACGAAATGTTTTCGGAAGAGGTGCCGAAAACAGAACAGCAGGTGTCAGTGAAAATTATAAAAGGAATAGAGATTTTAAAAGAAAAACTGACACACCTTGTTATTGTAAGTAATAATGTGTTTGAAGATGGAAGTGTCTATGATGAAACAACAATGGCATATATTCGGGCAATGGGAAGTATCAATGCAAGGCTGACAGCCATGGCAGATGAAGTGGTGGAGGTAGTAGTGGGCATTCCTGTTTCAGTAAAGTCCAAGAGAACATGAGCAGATAGCATTTGAAAGGAGATTCCAATGCATATTTTAAAATCATTCGTAATTGCATTTTCTATATATTCTAAAATACCTGTACCCCAATTTGAGTGGAAGGAAAAAGATATGAAGTATATGCTTTGTTTTTTTCCATGGATAGGAGCGGTGATAGGACTTTGCCTGCATTTGTGGCACTATGTGAGCGGTCTTGTAGAGATTGGCTCCATCTGTTATACAGCAATAGGAGCAGCCATTCCCCTTATTATTACAGGAGGATTTCATGTAGATGGTTTTATGGATACCATGGATGCCTTTCACTCCTACCAGTCAAGAGAAAAAAAGTTAGAAATCCTAAAAGACCCACATATTGGGGCATTTTCTGTGATAATGATATTAACGTATGGTTTGGTTTATCTTGGTGCATTTTCAGAAGTGACAGAAGATACAATATTTAAAATTGTGTGCGGCAGTTTCTTTTTATCACGATGCTTAAGCGGAATCAGCGTGGTGACCTTTCCGTCTGCTAAAAAGGATGGTATGTTGTATGTATTTGCAAGCAATTCTCACAAAAATACAGTGAAATGGATACTGTATCTCCAAAGTACAGCCTGTATTGGATTTATGTTGTATCAATCTTTGTCTGCAGGGATTACGGTAACAGTGACGGCTTTTTTTGTGTTTGCTTATTACTATTATCGCACAAGAAAAGAATTTGGTGGAATCACAGGAGATACGGCTGGGTATTTTGTGGTTCTTTGTGAGGGGTGCATGATGGTAGCGGCAGCAATTATCAATAGAATGCAGCTATTTATGTAATTCATGGAGGCAATGAACACATGAGGGTACGAAAGAATTACGATGTAATGAACGTTATATGGAGGAAAACATGAAGTTAATTATAGGTGGATATGCTCAGGGAAAATTACAGTATGTGTGTCGAAAGTATCCTTTAGAAACATATATAATATGTGATGGCATTATACCGGAGCATTTAGAAACACAAAAGGAAACAGTAATATTAAACCATTTTCATAACTGGGTAAAAGTAAGAATGTCAGAGGGCGGTGACCCGGAATCAGAAATCATACCATTTTTGGAAAAACATCCGAACGCCATAATTATCAGTAGTGAAATCGGAAATGGAATTGTTCCTTTGGATGCATTTGAAAGAGAATATAGAGAGCGGACAGGAAGAATACTTGTGGAGCTTGCCGCCAGGGCAGAGGAGGTGGAGCGTGTGATATGCGGAATAGGGCAGAAAATCAAATAACAATCGTGATGATTCGACATGGAGCAACCCGATTCAATAAAGAGCATAGATATTTAGGAAAAACAGACGAACCGTTGTCAGCAGGCGGGATAGAAGAATTAGTAACGTACAAAGAAATGCAGAGCTATCCACAGGTGCAATATTTGTTTATCAGCCCAATGAAACGATGTGTGGAAACAGCAGATATTCTCTATCCGGGGATGCAGCAGGTTATCATACCAGAATGGGCGGAAATGGATTTTGGAGTTTTTGAAGGCAAGAATTATATGGATTTGCAGGAGGACGAGAGATACCAGGCGTGGATTGACAGCAATGGTACCCTTCCATTTCCTGGGGGAGAGAGCAGAGAAGAATTTATACTGCGCTGTGTAAATGGCTTTCAGAGCATGTTACAGGAACTTATTACGGTAGAAGAAGCTAGTAATACCGAGGAAAAAGCAATAGGCATGATTGTGCATGGCGGTACAATTATGGCATTGCTTAGCTATTACCAGGGAGGCGACTATTTTGATTATCAGGTTTCAAATGGCAGAGGTTACATTTGTTCCCTGGATAGCTGGACAACAAAAACGGTTATTACTCAAATCAGAAAAATAGAGTAGAGTTTTCTGTAAATGTGAATCCGTTAGGTGTGCAGGAAGCAATTTTTAAACACGCTCTGGCGATATTACAAAGCAGCAGTTGCCAATTCTATATAATTATGTTATAGTTTTCTCCGTGGTACATTTATGTTTAATAGGGAACCCGGTGGGAATCCGGGACAGCCTCTACTACTGTAATTGAAAAACGAAAGCAGATTGCTATGAACCCTTGTCTCAGCATAGCATGATTTTTCTGGTATGAGTATGATGTCTAAAACAGTTCACCTTGCACCAGAGAAACACCATTGGTCGAAACAGACTGAGAAGGTGTGCTTTTCTATTCTATCATAAGTCAGGAGACCTGCCACAATACAATTTCTTATTTTGTTGAGGCGAAATGGAAAGAAGGAGAATAAAATGAAATTTATGAAGAACAAAGTAACTGTCCTTGCATTGGCTATGTTTATGATGTTGTCTATGACAGCCTGCAAGGGTGATTCGGGAGCAAATGAGACAGGGAAAGCGACTGAAACGCTAACAACAACAGAGGATGCAGCGAAGCAGACAACGGAAGAACCGGCTACAGCAGAACCAACAGAGGATGCAGAAGCAACAACAGCATCTGATGCAGAGATTCCGGAAAATCCAGAGAAGATTATATCAGTGGCACCAAACATTACAGAAATGCTGTATGAAATGGGTGCTAGAGATAAGCTGATTGCAAGAACGGATTATTGTGATTATCCGGAGCAGTGTTTAGAGTTAGAATCTATCGGTTCACTTTATACGCCGGATATTGAAAAAATGATTTCGCTACAACCAGATGTGGTGTTAGCTTCTACACATTTTACAGAAGATACAGAAACAAAACTTACAAGTGCAGGCATACCCGTTCAGGTTCTGTATGAGGAAACTTCTTTTGAAGGTGTATATGATATGATAAAAACGCTAGGCGATTTGGTGAACTGTGAAGCAGAAGCAGAACGCATGGTAAGTGATATGAAAGAAAAAATTCAAACTGTCACAGACAAAGTGGCAGGTTTAGAAAAGCCAACTGTATATTATGTAGTATCTTTTGGTGAAGGTGGTGAGTTTACAGCTACGGGAGAAACCTTTATCCATGAGATGATTACTTTGGCAGGTGGGGATAATATTGCAAAGAATGGCACAGACTGGAGCTATTCTTTAGAGGCCCTTTTAGAAGCGGATCCATATATCATCTTAATAGATGAAGAGAGTAAGGACGGCTTTATGGCAAGTGAAGCACATCAGAATCTAACTGCTGTAAAAGAGGGAAGAGTATATGGCATTGATGGTAATATGTTAGACAGACAGGGATACCGTAATGCAGAAGCAATTGAAACAATGGCTAAGATTTTTTATCCGGAGGCATTTTAGAATACAATGAAAAAGCGTAAAGTATATATGGGCATGGTATGGCTTCCGCTGCTGCTAGGTGCAGTAATTGTTTATGCATCATCAGTAGGGACGGCAAGTTTGAGTGCAGGAGACAGTCTGGTGCTGATTCTGAACAAAATCCCCGTATTAAAAAATATGGTAGATGCTTCTGGGATATCTGGTGTATATGAGACAATTATTTGGGAAGTACGTTTGCCGAGAGTGTTGTTAGCTGCTTTGGCAGGCGGTGCTTTAGGTGTAGTGGGTGCAGCATTTCAGGGGATTTTTAGGAATCCTTTGGCAGACCCATATGTACTTGGCGTAAGTTCCGGAGCTGCTCTGGGAGCTACCATTGCCATGATGTTCGGCGTGCAAATCGAACTGGCTGGCCTTGGGAGCATCGGGGCAGCTGCTTTTCTATGTGCATTGATTACAGTATTTTGTATCTATCAGGTGTCCTATATGGGAGGGATTCCATCCATGACAAATATGCTGTTGGCCGGCACCGCTATCAGTACACTGCTTAGCTCCATGATTTCGTTACTTATCACATTTAATCGTGGCAGCTTAGAAAGAGTGTATATGTGGACATTAGGAAGCTTTAATGCAGCAACATGGGGAAAAGTACAATTTATGGGTGCATTTCTTCTTATAGGAAGTGTTGTTTTGTGGATATTTGCCCAGGAATTGAATCTGATGCTGACAGGAGAAGATAATGCGAAAAGCTTAGGGGTATCCATTAAACGTGTGCGAATAGTTATAATTGTCACATCATCTTTATTAGTAGCTGCTGCTGTATCGGTTAGTGGTGTAGTAGGCTTCGTGGGATTAGTTGTTCCACATTGTGTGAGAATTATTTTCGGTGTGGATTACAGGTATCTGATTCCCTTTAGCATGGTTTCCGGTGCAATGTTTACCGTATTTTGTGATACCATAGCAAGAACCGCAGCAGCACCCACTGAAATTCCGGTGGGAGTGGTTACAGCGTTGTTTGGGGCACCGTTTTTCTTGTATTTATTATTTAAACAGGGACGGAAGAAAGTATAGTACTTAAATGTTTGTGTGAAAATGCACAGTTTGCAGACAACTATTCAGAATTAGGACAATATAAGAGCAGGATTTTTCTTGTCATAATAAAAGATAATTAGTTGAGTGCTGTAGGTACAGCAGAATGAGAGGAATACATGAACGAAATAACAGTGGAAAATCTGTACTGGAAGCCGGATTCTGCCATGCATCCCATTACGAACCGGATAAGCACACAGTTTCCCAAGGGAAGATTTATTGGTATTTTAGGACCAAATGGTTCCGGTAAGACCTCATTTGCCAGACAAGTGCTGCATCTTATGAAAAGTGATGATGGCAGGATTTCTTATGATAATACCAATGTAGCAAAGCTATCCAGAAAGCAGATTGCAAAAAGCATTGCCTTTCTGCCGCAAAATACTCAGGTAGATGCCGAGTTTACGGTGTATGATATTGTGGCAATGGGGCGTACCCCTCACAAATCAAAGTTTGAACCACTGTCGGATAAGGACAAACAGCGTATTGAGGAAGCGATGGAATATGCCAATTGCAAACATCTGCGCGAACGAATCATAACCAGTTTAAGTGGTGGGGAAAGACAGCGAGTGCTGATTGCCAGAACCATTGCACAGGAGACAGATTTTATTCTGCTTGACGAACCAATTTCCAGTCTGGACATTAAACATCAGGTAGAACTTATGAACACCTTTTCAAAGCTACAGACGGAGCGAGGCGTAACAGTGATTGCTATTTTGCATGATTTGAATATGGCGGCTTCCTACTGTACGGATATTATATTGATGCGGCAGGGGGAGATATATAAGCAAGGGAAAAAAGAAGAAGTGCTACAGCCGGATATATTGCAGGCTGTGTATGGGATTTCCTTTGAACTGGTGGAAAAGGAAGGCGGGGAGTATCCGTTTATTGTGCCGGTGATGAGGTAGAAGATAAACTAGCCCTGTCTTGACACCGCCACATAAATCTTAGAAATACGATACCAGGTTGGATAGTATACAATACCAGCTGCCGGCAAGGCAAAAGATTTTAATGTTTTTTTGTTCTTAATGTGGTACAATTTATATGGATAGATAAAATTGCAATGAAAGGTGGTGCTTATATCGTATGATGTATCCATTTTTAACATTAGATGACCAGACAGAAATCGTACACTCTGAAATGCACGAGGACGGCAGTGTAAAGGTGTATATGGAAAAGCCCGACGAAAGGGATTGTTTTCACTATGCCACTTGCTATCTGCCACAGTATCAGTGGGAGGATGTTTTTGGATTCTCTGAGGAAGAGATGAATCGCTTAAAGGAAGTGGTGGAGTCAACTGCCCACTTGATTTTACGCTATTCCAAAGAAGGAGGTTTTGAAAATGCCTCAGGTTTTTAGAATAGGCTCCTACTGGGTGTACTTTTGGTCAAATGAGAATGCCCCACTGGAACCCATTCATGTACATGTGTCAGAGGGTGCACCAAGTGCCAATGCCACAAAAATTTGGATAACCAGAGCTGGAAAGTGCTATCTCTGCCATAATAATTCGCAGATTCCATCAAAGGTATTGAGAAATATTATGGATATTATTGAGGCACGAAGTAAGGAAGTCGTGCAAAAGTGGTATGGATATTTTGGAAAGATAGATTATTATTGCTAAGAATATGTGGTAGTAAATAAGTAAAGCCATAACCTTAGGGCTGTCTGCTTTGGGGTTATGGCTTTTGTTGTGCTTTGCTATATGCTTATGTTACACTAACTCCGCAATTCTTGACACCGCCACATAAATCTCAGAAATACGATACCAGGTTGGATAGTCCACAATACCGGTTGCCGGCAAGCCAAAAACACTCTGGAATTTTTGTACAGCTTCTTTTGTAGCATTGCCGAATACCCCATCAGCAGTGATACGAGGGATAGCAGTATAAGTCTGGGCAATGCGGTCTAGCTGTTCCTGCATTTGTTGAACCTTTTGTCCGCGGCTGCCTACGGTTAGGTCATAGCCAGGCCATGAGGAAGGAATCCCTGATATCGCCTCTGCCGTGTTAATGTACATATTATCGCCATAAAAGTAGCGGAGAATCTCAATGGCAGAATAGCCTTGGTCACCTAAATTTTTTGAGCCCCATTGCGTCATCCAATTCGGGCATTGCACTTGATAACCGTCACAATACTGCGTAAGAATAGGCTGCTTTACATTCGGTCTGGATAGATAATTTTCAAACAATTCATCCACAATTACAGAAATATCCCGGTAAAAGTTTCTTCCAGCAATCCATTTGTGATCGTAAGCAGTGGAGGAAGTGATGGTAAAATCGTAGCCCTGGTTTCGATACCATTCCGTATACACACGGTTTAATGTAAAAGACATAATCGCAAGAACATTGGCTCGTATCGTGGCAGCTGGCCAGGTGGCATAAATTTCACTGGAAGCTACATTTTTGATGTAGTCGCGGTAGCGGACATAGTAATTCTTTGCACTGGGATCGTTTGGTGGCCCATCATGCACAATGACGTATTCCGGAACGACGACACGACTCAATACAATTTCACCAGAGACATTTATAGGTTTTATTTCATCCTCTGGAATTTTAGGCGGATATGTGCCATATAAGGTGTGAGGTCCGATGACAATAGGTTGTGCAGTCTCTACATCTTCAATGGGTTCCATTGTCACTTCCTGAATGGCAGTGGCAGTTGGCAGTACCTCAATGCCAGAAATATCAACCGGCTCATATCCGGGAGCCGTAACACGTACTGTATATTCAGAATATGGCTGACTTTGCCCCGGCTCCATGCTGTATTCTAAAGGAGGGGCATTGAGAGATAAGGTTTCCGTTTGTCCGGAAGCATCTGTTGTAATTTCTTCTAATGTATTGTTGGGATCGCCTGTGTAAGAAAGTGTAATCGTAGCATCCTTGATCGGAATGCGTCCTAAGGAAGAATGGACATCTAACAAAAGGTTACCTACATCAGGAGTATCCTGAGGGTTATCCTG
>JBGVIB010000139.1:0-5054 GCA_045122835.1 Lachnospiraceae bacterium | reverse complement strand
GATGTCATGCCGGATATTGAGGAAGATGTTGAAGTAGAGATTAGAGATGAAGACTTGAGAATTGACACTTACCGTTCCAGTGGTGCAGGTGGTCAGCATATCAACAAGACTTCATCAGCGATCCGTATTACGCACTTGCCTACAGGAATTGTGGTGCAGTGCCAGAATGAGCGTTCCCAGCATATGAATAAGGATAAAGCAATGCAGATGTTAAAGGCAAAGCTGTATCTTTTAAAGAAGCAGGAGAACGAGGAAAAGACATCAGGAATCCGCGGCGAAGTAAAGGAGATTGGATGGGGAAACCAGATTCGCTCCTACGTAATGCAGCCGTATTCTATGGTAAAAGACCATAGAACCAATGAGGAAACAAGCAACGTAAATGGTGTGTTAGATGGTAATCTGGATGCCTTTATGAATGCATATTTAAAATGGACCCATACAGACAGAAGGGAGGAGTAGGGGTATGAAGGGAGTAAAATCAATTGTATTTCGTGTGCATGAACAGAGTTTTGGTATTGACATCAGTTTAATTAGCGGTATTGAACGGGAACAGTTAGTAGTACCAATTCCTAATGCACCATCTTGTATTAAGGGGATTATCAATCTGCGTGGTGAGATTGTACCGGTGTACAGCCTTTGCCGAAAATTTAGCGCTCCGGAATTAACGGGAACGGAGGTACAGCTGATTATTATTAATCGAGGGGAGATGCATATTGCCCTTGAGGTGGAAGCGGTGGAAGAAATCATTGATATTGCAGGTGAAAAGATATCGGAGCCACCAGCGATAATAAAAAGCAATCAGACTAGCTATTTAGATTCTATTGCCAAGCAGTCTAATAAGTTGATTATTATGTTAAATGTAGAACGACTGATTACCGAGGAAGAAGCAGAGGATATTGAAAACTTTGTGGAAAAGCAGAAGGGACAGTCTTAGCGCAGAAGAAGCAGACTTTGTAGAGAACACAAAGCCTGCTTCTTTTTGTGGAAAATGCGAGGGAAAGGACTTCGTGTAGGTTGAATTTAAAACGAAAGCTATGTGGAGTGAAAAGTGTAGATGTAAGAAAATGGTTGATTTCTAATAATAGATATGATAATATCTTTCAAGTAAAGACAGATGTATTTGGTCAACATACACGAAGCTATTAAGACAAACGACTATGGGGTGTCTGTTAGGTTGGAGGATATAATATGTCGGATGCGAATAAGTATTTTGTAGTAAAGCAAAAGGCCGTACCTGAAGTTCTTCGAAAAGTAGTGGAAGCCAAGGAATTGTTAGATTCTGAAAAAGTATTGTCTGTACAAGAAGCCACGGATATGGTGGGAATCAGCAGAAGTTCTTTCTATAAGTATAAAGATGATATTTTTCCGTTCCATGAAGGGGCAAAGGGAAAAACTATAAATTTTGTTTTACAGCTGGATGATGAACCGGGACTGTTATCTGATGTATTAAAATGTGTAGCTAATTCCAAGGCAAACATATTGACAATTCATCAAAGCATACCGGTAAGTGGGGTTGCCTCCCTGACATTAAGTGTGGAAATTTTACAGACCACAGATGATGTTTCGAAAATGGTATCAGATATGGAACGCTTAAAAGGCATTCATTATGTAAAAATACTATCTAAGGGATAGAAAACAAAGACGCCAAAGTGGCAGAAGCGAGGTTAGTAATGATTAAAATTGCAGTATTAGGTTATGGTACAGTAGGTTCAGGTGTAGTGGAAGTATTAAACACCAACCAGGAGTCAATCAACAGAAAAATTGGAGATGAAATCGAAGTAAAGTATGTCCTTGATTTAAGAGATTTCCCAGAAGATCCAATTCAGGAAAAGATTGTTCACGATTATGATGTGATTTTGAAAGATGAAGAAATTAAAATCGTTGTAGAAGTAATGGGTGGTGTAAATCCTGCATATACATTTGTAAAGCAGGCATTAGAGGCAGGAAAGAGTGTTTGTACCTCTAATAAGGAATTAGTTGCAAAGCATGGTGCTGAATTATTAGAAATTGCTCATGAAAAAGATATCAATTTCTTGTTTGAAGCAAGTGTAGGAGGCGGTATCCCGATCATCCGCCCATTAAACTGCTCCCTTACATCTAATGAGATTGAAGAAATTACAGGTATCTTAAATGGTACAACAAACTATATTATGTCAAAAATGGCTGATGAAGGTTCTGAATTTGAAGATGTGTTAAAGGATGCACAGGATAAGGGATATGCAGAGCGTAATCCAGAAGCAGACGTGGAAGGTTATGATGCATGCCGTAAAATCGCAATTTTATCTTCCCTTGCATTTGGCAATCAGGTAGATTATGAAGATATTTATACAGAAGGTATCACAAAAATCACAGCAGAAGATATCAAGTTCGCAAAGAAGATGGGTTATTCTATCAAGTTGTTAGCATCCAGCAAAAAAGTGGAGAACAAATTTTATGCAATGGTAGCACCTTTCTTAGTACCGCAGACACATCCATTATATAGCGTAAATGGCGTGTTTAATGGAATTTTTGTACATGGAAATGTATTAGGAGATGTAATGTTCTACGGAAGTGGTGCAGGTAAGCTTCCAACAGCCAGTGCAGTAGTTGCTGATGTTATGGATGCGGCAAAACATATGCACCGCAGTATTATGAATGACTGGAGTTCTGAAAAATTAGAGCTGACTTCTATTGACAGTGCAGTACGTCGTTTCTTTATCCGTGCAAATGGTACAGCGGCAGATGCAGCAAAGTTAGAAGCAATTTTCGGTAAGGGTGACGTGGTTACTGTTGATGGATTAGATGGCGAATTTGGTTTTGTTACAGCTGAGATGTCAGAAGCTGAGTTTTCTGCAAAGGCAGCACAGACTGATATGATTAAGAACCGTATTCGTATTGAAGCATAGATAGAAATATCTTGATATTTCACATAGTTGATTGTGAATGTTAATTTATATTTATACATATGACAGACAAAATAAGAATTAAAATGTAATGAGCGGTACGGTGTTCAGAAAAGTAGCTGAAAACCGTATCGTTTCCTACATTTAGGAAGGATTGGAAGAATTATGAAATATGTAGTAATTTTAGGAGATGGAATGGCAGATGAGCCAATCGAAGAATTAGGTGGAAAGACTCCTTTGTCTTATGCAAAAACACCTATGATGGATATATTAGCTAAAAAGTCTGAAATTGGAATGGTGCATACAATTCCGGAAGGAATGAATCCAGGTAGTGATACTGCTAATTTATCAGTGGCAGGCTATGACCCTAAGAAATATTATACAGGACGTTCACCATTAGAAGCATTAAGTATTGGTGTGGATATGAAGTCTGATGATGTTTCTCTTCGTACCAACATTGTAACGTTAAGCGAAGAAGAAGGTATTCCATACAGCAAACAGACTATCATTGACCACAGTGCAGGTGAAATTTCTACAGAGGATGCAGCTGTGTTGATTGAAGCAGTGAAGGAAGGATTACAGAGAGAAGGATATTCTTTCTATGTAGGAACCAGTTATCGCCATCTTCTTATCTGGGAAAAGGGCGAAGTAATTGATCTGGTACCTCCCCATGATGTATTAGGAAGTGTAATAGAAGAAAATCTCCCAAAGGATGATATTCTTCGTGAAATGATGGAGAAAAGTTATGATATCTTAAAGAACCATCCAATCAATATTGAAAGAAAGAAGCAGGGATTAAATCCAGCTAACTCTTTATGGTTCTGGGGTGCAGGCACTCGTCCGGCATTGTCTTCTTTTGAAGAATTATATGGTTTAAAAGCTGCTATGATTTCTGCAGTAGATTTATTAAAGGGTATTGCTGTAGGAGCAGGCATGACTAATATTGAGGTAGAAGGAGCTAACGGCGGACTTCATACCAATTATGAAGGTAAGGCAGCTGCTGCAGTAAATGCATTGGCAGAAGATGGATTTGAATTTGTTTATGTTCATGTGGAAGCACCAGATGAAATGGGACATCAGGGCAGTGTAGAGCGCAAAGTGCAGGCAATTGAAAATTTAGATGAACGTGTAATTAAGCCTGTTTATGATGGTTTAAAAGAAGCTGGCGTAGATTTCAGAATGTTAGTGATGCCAGACCATCCAACACCAATTCGTCTAAGAACCCACACCAGCAATCCAGTGCCATATATGATTTACGACAGTACAAGTGAGCAGGATAATGCATGGCATTATAATGAAGCAGAGGCAGAGAACAGCGGTCATAACCGTGCTAAAGGTTATGAGCTGATGGGATACTTCCTGCAGAAATAAAGTGAGAGAAAGCACAGTCTCCAATTGCGTTGGGGATTGTGCTTTTTCACATATGGGGGAAGTTTATATAGGGATGGGGTCGAAATTTTATAAAGTGATTGAAAAATTCTGGTTTGTGTAATTGTTGTATCATATTCGTTACCCGTCCGTGAATTGGCGGAAGGGGTTCCCAGGCAACTCAGACTTACACTGTAGGAAAGCCGCTTGCTGGCATGGCATATTCCACGCAGACCGAAGCCAACGTTCCGGTGAGCTAACTCCCAAGTACGACTAAGACATTCGGGGTGTGGCCCTCATGCCTAAGTCTCCCTAGGGAGTGGATTTCACCTCCACTAAAAGCGGCTCGTAATTGTCTGCTTAGGAATATGCCATACCAGCAAGCGGCTCACCCACAGCGCAAGTCTGAGTTGCCCCTGGGAGCCCCTTCCGCCAATTCACTACCTTATCGAAACATGTAGGATATATTCTCAAATAGCCAGTAAAATGCCACATGCTTATTAGTATTCTCAGTGATTTAGTCACTGTTTTTCTACGAAAGGCATCATTATAGTGGTTAAATGCCGAAATATGTGCTTGATTAAATTAGTGATTATTCCTGTGCAATTTAATACATTACAGCCCATAATGCCTGATTTGCAATACGCTAGAAGTAATCGAAGACGCAACTCACGCTTATGATACACAGCCGGTGGCAGGTGCAGAAGGTTCCTAAGCAGACAATTCACGAGCCGCTTTTAGTGGAGGTGAAATCCACTCCTTAGGGAGACTTAGGCATGAGGGCCACACCCCGAATGTCTTAGT
>JBGVIB010000138.1:0-6823 GCA_045122835.1 Lachnospiraceae bacterium | reverse complement strand
TAGGTTGTATTATGGCTTCCTGCGGAACCTGTAAATGTCTTGTAATCTACCCAGTCTGCGGAATCACTTGATACATCAGATGGATCACTAGAATCATTCAATCCTATGATAGAGCTTGCAATGTTACCCTCTGCCATCTTGTATTCGATTCCACCATCTGCGAAACCAACGGCACCTTCTTCGTAGTCGGTATTACCTTCTGCATCTACTGCCTTGAACATAGACGGCTGACCAAGTCCTGGCTTACCACTCATATAGAACAATCTATCAACATGTGTAGTAAATGTAAGTCCCATCTTCTGACCCCAGATAGAGCCACCTGCAGTATTCTTATTACTCATTGATGTGCTGTTTTCATCAATGCTTAATGCAAGGATTAATGGAACATCCAGTACACGTCCACCATCGCTAAGAGGACCATCACCTGATCTCGCCCATGTATCGGTTGTATTTACCATCTGCCAGCCCACATAGAGGTTGGTATCATCCCATGCTGCATATAAAGAATAGGTATCAAGAACACAGTTCTCATGGCCACCTTTGTAATGGTTAGCCACATCCCATGCTGCACCCTGTGCAATAAGCATATCCTCCGACCAGTCACTGAAACTTCCATCAATTGTGATGGTTGCACTCTTACCTGTTCCGCTTGGATTTATCTTATACTGGCTTGCAAGTGTGGAGGAAGCTGCATTTGCTGCCTTCACAAGGGTATCTATACTTGCCTGTAAAAGGGTTTCATCTACTGTTCCATTAAATTTTTTATGATATGTAAATGTAACTGTCTTTGTTTGACTGCCACTGATTGCTGTTGCCCTTACTGTAATGTCAGAATCTGCAACTTTACCCTGGCCGATTACTACATCAACAGTATTACCTGTGAATGCTTTCACCGGTCCGTTATCTACGGAATAGGTTCCCTGGTTAGTCTCTAAAAGTGATAATGTAATTGTGGCTGTCTCTGTGTTAAATGTAGAACCATTTGCCAATGAAGACGTTACATTTAATCCAATACTTGCTAAAGGCTCATATGTATATGTTACGGTAATGCCTGCCTTTGTAAATTTACCTGTGGCATTATCTGGTGTTTTGCTTACGCCATAACCATCAACAGTTGCCGCGGTTGTTGTATAAGTTTCTCCAACTGTTCCTGTTAATATCTTAGATGTTGCAATTTCTTTACCGCTTCTATCTACATATTTTACAGTAACAGTTCCTGTCGCCTGCTGTGCTTCTACTTTAGACCAGTCTCCGTCAATGTAAGACATAGAAGTACCATCTGTCCATACAAGCCCCGGTTGCTGTGCGCCCGGAATCTGATTAGAACCATCGTTAAATATTACATTCGCTGTAGTAAAGCCATCCGGAATATTATATGCATATACATCATCCCCAAGGCTTGTCATAGCTGCGCCTGGCCATTTACCATTATTCGTTTCGTCAGCATAAGCGTAGCAATTAAGGCTATTGCCCCATCCTGATGGTTTCTTGATATAGACATCATAGCTTCCATCTATTACGTTTGCTTTCTTCGTAAATGTTTTTGAGTCCGTTACTGTACTGCCGTCTTCGCCTGTACCTGTAACAGTAACAGTAACACTTTCACCTTCTGCTAAAGAAGCTCCAACCGTGATGGTATCACCATCTTTGTAAGAACCTGTTGCACCTTCTGTTGTCTTATAGGTTGCACTTGTTACATTCTTTGCTGATAACTTAACACTTGTTGTGCTTGATGTGAAAGTGGTAGAACCGCTTACACTGACACTTGGTATCTTAACATTGTCTTCCGGATTATAGATAACTGCAATACCTGTGCTACCCACTTTACCTGAAATGGTGCTGGAGGTAACATTCCATGTATTACCTGTAATCTCATCTGTATAAGTACCTGGTGCAACTGTAGAGCCACCGTTTGCTACAGAAACCTCTCTGTCGCCACCGCTACCTAACACTACTACAGCTCCCTTTTCACGGCATACTGCAGCTACATTACTATTGGTATCCGCTACATAGTATTCTTTCTGTCCAACCATTGCATTATGGAAATGGTTGACTGCTGCTACTTCCGGTGATGTAAAGTGTGTGCTTCCCTTTGCACCAGCCTGAATCTGTGTCTTTTCCGTTGCCAGCGGTCTTGAGAAATAAAGTGCCGCTGCACCTGCTCTACTTCCCGCAAGGGCGTAAGCACGGTCTACTGCATTCTGGTTAATATACTTTGTCCATCCACCTTCTCCCACATCATTAGAATAAGTATCATGGCTTTCTGCCCAGTAAATCAACTTATCCGCTGTAATGCCGGCATTCTTATTCACCCATTTTCCGTTCTGGTCGATAACCTTTCCATCCCGTAAATTACCTAACAAATTACTACCATATCCATTATCTGTTACAGATATGTAATTGGTATATTCTTTCATAAGAGCTTCATTTCCTGACGCTCTATCATCTGGTCCTTCTAAAATTTCACCATAATGATAAAGTCCCTGACTGGTTACTGTCGGCCAGAATTGACAACCGCCTTCTGATGGAAGTTGAATATGCTTTGCTGCATCCCAACGGATACCATCTACACCTATACTTTGTAACTCCTTTGTATAATTTAATATTATCTGCTGCAAATCTGTATTTTCAGATACTAAATCCCGCATACCAATATTACAGCTCCATACCTGACCACGATCCTGCCAATTAACCGAACCACTATCCAGATTATTATAACGGAAGAAAGCAGAGTTCTTTAAATTGCTATCAACAGGACCATTTTCCCCCTCCATACCTCTCGTATGATTGGCAACTACGTCCACGATAACTTTAATTCCATACTTTTCTGCTTCATCACACAAAGCCTGTAATTCTGCTTTGCTTCCAAGGGCATTGGTAGTTACAGAGAAGCTTTGTGGCTGATATAACATATACCATACACCAAATGTGTCATCTCTCTGTGCCGGTGATGTCTGAACAGATGTGAAACCTGCTGCTGCAATATTTGGAAGTTCTGCTTTAATGTCATTGTATTTCCAATCGAAGCAATGCAAAATTGTGCCGTCCTGAATATTGTCTACAAGACCATAATCTGAACTTGCTGCACTAACATCTGAAAGCTCTGAAATTTCTTTATCACCAGTTATACTGCCAATAATATCAGCAGGCATATTTGTAACTGCCATAGCCAAAGCTAATGATAAAGCCAGTGACTTGCTTATGATTCGTTTTCTTATCATGCTTGTTTAACTCCTTTTCTTAATACAAACTCATTCCTCACGAAACTTTTCCTCCCCCACTTGAGTGGAATTTTTGTGTCATTAACTTTTTCATTCTCCTCTCAATTGAGCTGTTTGCACCTAAAGCCAGTTCAAAAATGAGCATGCCGGCACACTAGTATCTATATTAGTATTTTTTACCATAATATACAAGTTTTTTTCGTCTCTCATTGGCAATTTCATCTATTTTAATAGTTGTGCATAGATTTTTTTATGCATTTTTACTATTTTTTCTGTGAATACAATCATAAGAAATCACGTCCTAGGAGCATATAAAACAAATCATGTAAGCACGGCCTCACAAATTCATTCCTGCAATCTAGGGACACACTCTAGTATATAAAAAGTGCCGGCAAGAAACCGACACTTTAAATTCTACAATTTTATTTTAACCTCAAATACATTATCTTCCAGCTTAATTTCCATCCCAAACTTATGCATATCCATAATGGTCTTTGCAATGCTAAGCCCAAGTCCGGTTCCGGTTGAACCACGGCTGTCATCACCTTTTACAAATGGATCAAACAGTTGCTCCGGCTTACAAGTGATTTTATTTTCATGCAAATTGCGAATTACAATTTCCTGATTGCTGATTTTCACTTTAATTGTTTCGCCTGCCGGGGAATTTGCAATAGCATTCTGTAAAAGATTATCTAAAGCTCTGGTTAAGGAATCTCTGTTACATTTCACTTCTGCATCTCCTGTAACCTCTGCTTTCACCTGTCTTTTTGTCATATATGACTGATTTCTTTCCAGGATATTATGAAAAATGGAAGCTAGATTTTGTTTTTCTTTTGCAAGTCCACTTCTATTTTCCTGAAGGGTATTAAGCTCTGTAATATTGGAAATAATGTCATTCATATACTTCACATTCTGACCGATTGCCTGAATATAATCAGCATTTTTATCAGGGCAGATGTTTTCCGTGATATTTTCCACATAACCGGAAATCACCATAAGGGGACTCTTTAAATCATGGGCCAGACTTGATGTGAGAGTCCTCTGGTAACGCATTTTTTCATAACGTTTATGATCAAGTAATGCAGCAATTCCTGCAATGAGCATACCTGCTACAAATAGTCCAAAATATGTGAACAGGAAAAATTGCTTTCCTATTGCCCAGATATCAATTTTATTTTCATAAATTAAAGAATATGTCTCGCCATCTATCCCTTTATAAGTGTATTCATAACAAGCGTACTTCAAAAAGCCTTTGTCTGCCTTGTAATAAACATTTCCGGATGCCTCTGACTGGTTAAACTGGTGGAATTCTGATGGTACCTTTTCCTGAAGAATATCCTTCGGGTACTCATTGACTAGGGAAAACTGCAGCACTCCTTTATGCTTTGTAAAGTGCTCATATCCTTCTGTATCAGCAGGTGTTAAATCCACAGTCTCAACAAGTTTCAAGCCTGTTTCAGAGTCATATTTATAAACTTCCACATTTCCCGGTAGAAATGACGTATCACGAAGATAAAAATCATTAGCAAAGAAATAATAATCCCCTCTGTAATCAATACCTTCAAAATATGTAACCGGACAGGAAGCACATATGTTATCTAAGGCTTTCACTATTACCTGATCTTTCAGTGGTGCTACAATTTCCCCTGTATCTGCGTTAACCAGAACACTTCCAGGCTTCTTATCAGCCATATAATATAGTACATTATTTTTTGCAGTTTCAATTTCCCTTTCTGATGCATCAGACAATTCTATAACTACACCAAGTTCAATATCATTAAATAAAGTGTATGCATTGGTAACATTGTCCTGCAATTCCTGCTCCAATATATTTTTCTGAATGATATAGGTAGCAACACCACCTGAAATTACTACTATTATAAGTAGCACAATCCACCTTTTTATAAAAAAGGAAAAAAATGATTCTTTTTTCATAGTTTATATCCTCTCTGTAAGTTTATATCCTTTTGCAATAACGGTTTTTATATGCTTGCCGCTATTACCCAGCCCCCTCCGCAATTTTTTTATGTGATTATCCACAACCCGGTCAGTTCCTTCATAGTCATATCCCCAAATACGGCTTAGTAAGGTTTCCCGCTCCACAACCTGCTCTTTATGCTCTAAAAAATATTTAAGAAGCGCATACTGTTTTGGCGGCAATGTAATCGATTCCTCCTTAACCTGAACTAAGAAAGTGGTGGGGTTCAAAGTAATGTCGCCACAACATAAAGCCGAACAGCCAACCAGCCCTTTCGAACGTTTCAGAAGTGCCTGGGTTTTGGCATATAATTCGCTTAAAGAAAATGGTTTTGTCACATAATCGTCACATCCTAGATCATAGCCATAAAGCATATCTTCCTCATGAACCTTTGCCGTAATAAAAATAATTGGCACCGTGCTTTTCTGACGAATTTCCCGGCAGATTGTAAAACCGTCCACTCCCGGCAGCATAATATCCAGCAAAATTAAGTCAAATTCCTTTTCATAAATTTGCTCCAATCCCTCATCACCGTTCTTCGCCGTTATAATCTCCAGCTCTCCCTGACTTTTCCCGGTAAAATAATCACATATAACTTCTTGAATTTGTGTATTATCTTCTACTAGTAGAATTTTGTACATTATGTATTCACCTCATTTATGTTGCAATTGCTGATATTATAATAGCATAGTTGTGTATCTTTTTTATATCCTTTTTTGAGGATTTTGAATTTTTTAAACCATAAATATTTCCCCACGCACTAATGTGCTACATTGTAGACAAATAAACAACCGCCCACAAGGGGGGATTAACGTATTCTTTTGGTGCTGACAACTACTCTTTGAACAACATAAAAGAACCCCTTGAAATACTGGATTTTCAAAGGGTTCTTTAAATTGCATATTCTGTGAATCTTCCCTCTGAGATAATTTATTATCTCTTTGAGAACTGTGGAGCACGACGAGCTGCTTTTAAGCCGTACTTCTTTCTTTCCTTCATTCTTGGATCTCTTGTTAAGAATCCTGCTTTCTTTAAAGTAGGTCTGTATTCAGCATCTACTTGTAATAAAGCTCTTGAAATACCGTGTCTGATTGCACCAGCTTGTCCAGTGAATCCACCACCACGTACATTAACTAATACGTCAAATTTATCTGTATTTGATGTAGCTTCTAATGGTTGACGAACGATTAACTTAAGAGTTTCTAAACCGAAGTATTCATCCATATCTCTTTTATTGATAGTAACCTTACCTGTACCAGGTACTAAATATACTCTTGCAATACTGCTTTTTCTTCTACCAGTTCCGTAATATTTTGTCTTAGCCACTGTAATGTCCTCCTTAATTAATATTAATACTTAATTTCTAATTCTTTTGGTTTTTGAGCTGCATTATTGTGCTCTGGACCTGCGTATACGTGAAGCTTCTTAATCATGCTTCTTCCTAAAGGTCCCTTTGGAAGCATTCCCTTAACTGCTAAATAGATAACATCTTCTGGCTTCTTAGCTAATTTTTCACTCAAAGTAGTTTCTCTCATACCACCTACATAATCAGAGTGATTATAGTAAATCTTTTGATCTAATTTCTTACCAGTTACCTGAATCTTATCTGCATTTACGATAATTA
>JBGVIB010000137.1:0-8608 GCA_045122835.1 Lachnospiraceae bacterium | reverse complement strand
TTTGGACTTATGCACAAATCCCTCGCCCTAAGAACCACTAAACATCTAAATTATAGCCTCTGATAGCAAGCTACATCCCCTCTCTCAGCCTACGTTATCGAAACCGGTAGAATATATTCTTAATATAGCCAGTAAAATGACGCATGCTTATTAATATTCTCAGTGATTCAGCAATCACCCCCCACAAACCAGAATAGAATTCTCTGTTCCACAAACCTGCACCAGAAGCACATACACCCGTCTCATTACGATGGAGAAGAAGAAAAAAGTAAACTAATGTTTGACTAAACCGAATACTTGAGATAAAATAAAAAGAATCGGGATGTTTCAGCTCTGTGTCCGTGTATTACAGATAATTACGAAGCAGAGACCTGAACACATATATAATAGTTGTGAAAGAATAGAAATGCAGGGGGATTGAAATGGCATCGACAGCAGGAAATAGGAATGGGAAAACGACTTCTTCCACCAAAAGAAGTACACCGGCAAAGAAAGGAAGTACAAGCAGGACACCTTCCAAAAGCACATCCGCAAAAAGCCGTTCAAAGACTTCAGGAAAAAAAGCTCCACAGAAAAGTGGTGTAAGCAGTTTTATTGGTGAGGAGGCAACCTTGCTGATAGTTTTGGCGCTTAGTATTTTGCTTTTGCTTAGTAATTTACATATGGGAGTGGGATTCTTAGACAAAGTAAATGATTTGATTTTCGGTGTCTGCGGAATCTTGGCTTATGTGATGCCGCTTATTCTTTTTTTCGGAGTAGCATTTTTGATGTCAAATAAGTATAACAAAATTGCAAAAATAAAGTTTGGAGCAGCCATAGCATTGTTCCTGCTTTTGTGTGCATTTGCTGAAATGATTATGGTGGATGATTTCGGAAAAATGAACTTAGTGGAAAATTTTCAATATGGAAGTACGAAGAAAACAGGTGGAGGTATTTTAGGCTGGCTGTTAGCACTGATAGTGACAAAATTTGCCGGACTGGCAGGTGGCTATGTGATTCTTGTGGTGCTTGCCATCATAGCAGTTGTGATTATTACAGAACGTTCTTTTTTACAGGGTGTGCAAAAAGGTGGAAAGAAAGTGTACCAGACAGCACGGGATGAAAATGAACGTATGCGTGAACGCAACCGTATACGTCGTGAAGAACGGGAGTTAGAGCGTAGTATGCGTGAGGAAGAAGAACGACCACGCCGTATGGACCGCAAGGTGGAAGGTGTAAGCTTAGACACGCTTTTGTCTCCTGTTGAGGAAGAAATGGAGCCTGTATATTTAGATGGTGTACCAATGGAAGAAGAACCTGTGGAGGAGCAGAAGGTAGAACCGGGATTAGATGAAGACTATGTAAATCGTTTTGATAGAGAGGTGCTTGATAAGAAATTAAAAAATGAAAAAGTGGTTATGGACACAGACGTGATTGAACAGAATCTGGTTCGTAAATTAGAACAGATATTACCACAGACAGATGCATACAAATCAGAACAGGAGATAGAATTATTCCCGGAAATTGAGAAATACGAACCGGAAGAAAAAGTTCAGGAACCAGAGGAAGAAGATATTCCACAGTGGACCTGGAACCAGGCAGGAATGGAAGTCCGGGAGAGTGTGGCAGAACCTTTGCCGACTGCCGGGGAAAGGGAACAATCTTGGGAGAAATTCGAAGAGAACACAGTAGAAGATTTCAATATACCGAATGATTTTGCTGAGAATTATGGTCCGACAGAGGAGGCATTATTTGAACAAGCAGATTCTTTTGAAGAAATGATACCAGAGCCTATCACTGTTGTAAAAGCAGAGCCAGAGCCTGTGAGACCTAAGGAGCCATCGGTTAAACAGGAATCCATAAGGCCTGCTGGGGCAGAATATCAACCAGAACGCCCTAAAATAGGGGAACCGGTTGTGTTAAAGCCAGAACCTGCTAAACGTGATACCATAAATGGAGAGCCAATCAGAAAGGTGGAGAAACCATATGAATTTCCACCACTATCCTTGCTGAATCCTACGGATAAGAGTCAGAAAGGAAGCAGTAGACAGGAACTGGAAGATACAGCTATGACACTGCAATCCACATTAAAGAGCTTTGGTGTAAAAGCAAAAGTAACAGATGTAAGCTGTGGACCTGCAGTAACAAGATTTGAGCTTCATCCGGAACAGGGTGTTAAGGTCAGCAAAATCGTGGGACTGGCGGATGATATAAAGCTGAATTTAGCGGCAGAAGATATCCGAATCGAAGCTCCGATTCCGGGAAAAGCAGCGGTGGGAATTGAAGTGCCGAATAAAGTAAGAAGTGGTGTGAATTTACGAGAATTGTTTGAATCTGAGGAATTCAAAAGTTTCCCTTCTACGCTGGCATTTGCGGTAGGTAAGGATATTGCAGGAAAAAATATTGTAACAGATATTGGAAAGACACCACACCTTTTGATAGCTGGTGCTACTGGTTCCGGTAAATCCGTGTGTATCAATACCATTATTATGAGTATTTTGTACAAGGCAAGACCAGATGAAGTAAAACTAATCATGGTTGACCCGAAGGTCGTAGAATTAAGTGTTTACAACGGTATTCCACATTTGCTGATACCGGTAGTTACTGACCCGAAAAAAGCGGCAGGCGCATTACAATGGGCAGTTACAGAAATGACAGAGCGATATGAGAAATTCAAAGCTGCAGGTGTTCGTGATATTGCAGGTTATAACAAGAAGGTAGAACAGTTAAAAGACATTCCGGGAGAAAATAAGCCGGAAAAACTGCCGAAGATAGTCATTATTGTAGATGAGTTAGCCGATCTTATGATGGTGGCTCCGGGAGATGTAGAAGCATCTATCTGTCGCATCGCCCAGTTGGCGCGTGCGGCGGGCATGCATTTGATTATTGCAACCCAGAGACCTTCTGTAAACGTTATCACTGGTTTGATTAAAGCAAATATGCCATCCAGAATAGCATTTTCTGTAACATCAGGAATTGATTCTAGAACAATTTTAGACACCGTAGGTGCTGAAAAGCTGTTAGGAAAAGGTGATATGTTGTTTAGTCTGTATGGTTCCTCAAAAGCGGTTCGCATACAGTGTGCATTTGTCTCTGATGACGAGGTGGCAGAAGTGGTAAACTTCTTAACAGATAACGGTAATATAACAACTACATACAGTGAAGAAATTGAAAAACGTATGGAAAGCGTTCAGTTAAGCGGTGGTGCTGATGGCGGTGGTCAGGGAGCTTCTGAATATGATGAATATTTTGTGGAAGCTGGTAAGCTGATTATTGATAAGGGTAAAGGTTCTATTGGTATGCTACAGCGTATGTATAAGATTGGTTTTAACCGTGCAGCAAGAATTATGGATCAGCTTTGTGAAGCAGGAGTGGTAGAAGAAGAACAGGGTACGAAACCAAGAGGCGTCCTTATGTCATTAGAAGAATTTGAACGTTATGTGGAGGACTATGTATAACAATTTTCCGGGAGGAGGGTGTGTACTTGAAATGTGAAAATTGTGGTGCAAAAATGAAAGAAGGGCATGTATACTGCGAAAAATGTGGTTACGAGGTCCGTATTGTACCGGATTACAATTTTGAACTGGAAGAAAAAATGACAAAGACGTTAGAACGTCTGGTAAAAGAGGAGTTTGAGGAACAACAGGAAAAGCGGATAGAAAACGTACAAAAAGTGGTAAAGAAAAAAAACCGGTTATTAGTTACAGTTGTTATTGTTTTTGTATTAGTGGCAGGCTCCGGTATATTTGGCGTTAGTATGATTTACAGGCATTCTTATGAGTTTCAGTTTGCAAAAGGAGTGGAGGCAAAGAACAGGCAACAGTATGAACAGGCAGTAGTACACTTTAAAAAGGCATTGGACAAGAAACCGGAAAATAAAGAGTTATATTTGTATATGGCAGAAGCGTATGATGCCAATGGCAGTGATGCAGAGGCAGAAGCGTGTTATCATACGTTGATAAAACTGGATGAAAATAATATTAGGGCTTACAGAGCCTTGATTACTATGTATGAAGAACAGGAGAGGTGGAGTGAAATACAAACACTTCTTTTGGAGTGTAAGAATCAGGATATCCCAAGTGCCTTTGTAGATTATCAAATCAGTGAACCGGTTTGTAATATCTCAGAGAATGCAGAGCGTGGAATTATGACCATTGAACTGAAGTCTTCTTATCAGGAAAAAATATATTATACTCTGGATGGAAGTGCGGTGTCGGAGAAATCCGAGGTGTACACAGAGCCTATTGTGATACAAAGCAGAGATATTGATTTGCAGGCTATATGTATTAACCCAAAGGGAATGGCAAGTGAGGTTTTTACAGAGCATTTTTCAGCTACAACAGCAAAGGAAGGCATTGCTGTTTTGCCAGATACAGGTGTGTACGATGAGCCGGAATGGATTACAGTGGAAGTTCCTTTTGGAAGTTGTGTATACTATAATTTTGATGGAAGAACAGCAACCAAGGATGATTATGAATATACTGGTCCATTAAGAATGTTTATTGGCGATTCTAACATGACCTTTACAGTGTATGATGAAAATGGTGTGGAAGAAGAAACCATAGAAAGAAATTATACATTGAGGTTAAAAACCAAGTATCATGAGGAGGATGCCATTACTGCATTAAAGAATAAATTAATTGAAAATGGTGATATGGATGATGCTGACGGGAAAATCCAGGGTTCAGAAAACACATACTCCTTCCGATGCCGCTATGCGATTACAGTAGATTCTGTTGTGTATTTATTAGTGGATCAATATCTGGTAAGTGCATCCGGTAAGTCTGAAAAAATACAGATTTTTGCAGTAAATGGGAATGATACCAGCCAAATTTACATTGCAGAACGGGATTATGAGAAAGGCTACAAATTAAAAAAATTCTCTTGATAAAATAATTTTTGAGAAATATAGTTGAAAAAAAATACTTAATAAGGTATGATAAAAGAGTTTGAGCATTTATTACTGCGGTATAAAGAGTCTGGCAAGCATTATACATTGCCGTTTAACCGCCCGGTAATATAAGAGCTGAATAATGCGTGACGACAAAGAGGAATAGGTGAAGTTATGTTTAAAATTGTGAAAAAGAAAGTGCTGACAGATAGTATTCTGTTAATGGAAGTTGAAGCACCACGTGTAGCTAAGAACTGCCAGCCAGGTCAGTTTGTAATTGTGAAAATGGACGAGGAAGGGGAACGTATTCCACTTACTATCTGTGATTATGACAGAGAAAAGAATACCATTACAATTGTATTCCAGACAGTAGGTGCAGGAACAGAGAAAATGTCTGCATTGAATGAAGGGGATTCTTTCATGGATTTCGTAGGTCCATTAGGATGTCCATCTGAATTTGTACATGAGGATTTGGCAGCATTAAAAAATAAAAAAATATTATTTGTGGCAGGTGGTGTTGGTACAGCTCCAGTTTATCCACAGGTAAAATGGTTCCATGAAAATGGTATGGATGTTGATGTCATTATCGGTGCAAGAAATAAAGATTTAATCATCTTAGAGGATGAAATGAAGGCAGTTGCCGGCAACCTCTATGTGACAACTGATGACGGAAGTAATGGCCACAAAGGATTAGTTACCGATGTAATCAAGCGTCTTGTTGTAGAAGAAGGCAACAAATATGATACCTGCGTAGTCATTGGTCCAATGATTATGATGAAATTTGCATGTATGCTTACAAAGGAATTAGAGATTCCTACTATTGTAAGTCTTAACCCAATTATGGTAGATGGTACAGGTATGTGTGGAGCATGTCGTGTTACTGTTGGTGACCAGGTGAAATTTGCCTGCGTAGATGGTCCTGAATTTGACGGACATCTTATCAACTTTGATGAAGCAATGAAGAGACAGCAGATGTACAAGACTGAGGAAGGTCGTGCTATCTTAAAGCTTCGTGAAGGTGATACTCACCATGGCGGCTGTGGAAACTGCAACTAAGAAATCTACATAGAGAGGTAAGAAACATGGACGTATTAAAGAGAGTACCAGTGCGTGAACAGGAAGCACAGGTTCGTAATAAAAATTTTGATGAAGTATGCTTAGGCTATTCTAAGGAAGAAGCAATTGAAGAAGCTGCAAGATGTATCGGTTGTAAGAATGCAAAATGTGTGGAAGGCTGTCCAGTATCCATTAACATTCCGGGCTTCATTGCAGAGTTAAAGGAAGGCAATGTAGAAGGCGCTTATAAGGTAATCGGTGAATCTTCTGCACTTCCGGCAGTTTGTGGTCGTGTGTGTCCACAGGAAAGCCAGTGTGAAGGAAAATGTATCCGTGGTATCAAAGGTGAACCAGTATCTATCGGTAAGTTAGAGCGTTTTACAGCAGACTGGGCAAGAGAGAACGGAATTAAGCCAGAAAAGCCTACTTCTAAGAAAGGCAAGAAAGTAGCTGTAATCGGTTCCGGTCCTGCCGGTTTAACTTGTGCCGGAGATTTAGCAAAGCTTGGTTATGATGTGACAATTTTTGAAGCGCTTCATGAGGCAGGTGGTGTACTTGTATATGGTATTCCGGAATTCCGTCTTCCAAAGGAAGAAGTAGTACAGGCTGAAATCGAAAATGTTAAATCATTAGGTGTTAAGATTGAGACAAACGTTATCATTGGTCGTTCTGTAACAATCGATGAATTAATGGAAGAAGAAGGATTTGAAGCAGTATTTATCGGTTCCGGTGCTGGTCTTCCTAAATTCATGGGAATTCCGGGTGAAAATGCAAATGGTGTATTTTCTGCAAATGAATTCCTTACAAGAAATAACTTAATGAAGGCGTTCAAAGAAGAATATAATACTCCAATCGTAAAAGGACAGAAGGTTGCAGTTATCGGTGGTGGTAACGTTGCTATGGATGCTGCAAGAACTGCATTACGTTTAGGTGCAGAAGTACACATTGTATACCGCAGAAGTGAAGAAGAACTTCCAGCACGTGTGGAAGAAGTACATCATGCAAAAGAAGAAGGCGTTATTTTTGACGTCTTAACAAATCCAACTGAAATTTTAGTAAATGAAGATGGATGGGTAAGCGGCATGAAGTGCGTACGCATGGAGCTTGGCGAGCCGGATGAAGGCGGAAGAAGAAGACCTGTGGAAGTTCCAAATTCTGAATTTACAATGGAATTAGATACCGTAATCATGGCATTAGGTACAGCTCCAAATCCATTAATTTCATCAACAACAGAAGGTTTGGATATTAATAAATGGCAATGTATCATGGCTGATGAAGAAACTGGTGCAACTTCAAAAGAAGGTGTATTTGCAGGTGGTGACGCCGTAACAGGTGCAGCTACTGTTATTTTGGCAATGGGTGCCGGTAAAGCAGCAGCAAAGGGTATTGATAAATATTTAAGTGAAAAATAATTGTAACCATGAAGATTTCAAATAGTTACAGGTAATCATTATCAAGATGATAAAAGCGGAAACGCCAGGAGTGTAGATATCTCCTGGCTTTACCGCTTTTTATAAGCTAGTGTATTGACCAGTTAAGTTCATCGTTAATTAAATAAGTACCATATTCAGGTAAGAACAATTTTTTGAGAATGCATACTATAAAAGATATGGTAGTTATTTAATGGACGATGTACTAGCATATTAATCGGGTAAATGTAGAAATGAATGAGAAAATGCGTATTAACAAATATTTAAGCAGTGCAGGTGTCTGCTCCAGACGGGAAGCAGACCGATTGGTTGCAGATGGAAAAGTATATATTGATGGAATATGTGCAGGTCTTGGAGATACGGTGTCACCAGAACAGACGGTAGTTGTTGATGGTAAAAAAGTAGGTGACAAGGCGGAGAGAAAAGTGTATTATCTTTGTAACAAACCGCGGGGAGTGGTATGTACTGCGGAGAAAAGGGAAAAGAATAATATTATAGAATATTTTCATCTGCCAGAGCGTGTATTTTATGCAGGTAGACTGGATAAAGACTCTGAGGGGTTGGTATTTCTCACAAATGACGGTGACGTGGTAAATAAAATGATGCGTGCTGCTAATTACCACGAAAAAGAGTATGAAGTCAGCGTGGACAAGCCTGTAACACAGGAGTTTCTTGACAAGTTGTCGGTTGGTGTTTATTTAGAGGAGTTAGACTGCACCACAAGACCATGTCGTGTTAAGAAGTTGGCAGAAAGAAAATTTAACATTATACTGACACAGGGATTAAACAGACAGATTCGAAGAATGTGTGAAGCAAACGGATACCGGGTGCAGAAATTAGTCCGCATAAGAATTATGAATATGGAATTGGGTAATTTAAAAGTAGGAGAATATCGCAAGGTAAGCGAAGCTGAGTTGAAGGAATTGTTCCGCAGACTGGAATCATCCTCAAACCAACCGGCAAAAGAACGTAGAAAGTAGATAAACAAGTAGCTCCCTGCAAAGTAGAACGTACATCTTGCAGAAAACAATTTGAGAATATGCGCTAGGGAGCAGGATGAGTAGGATATTGAAAAATAGTAACTATTCAGAACCAGGACAATACAAGCTTATATTGTGCTGAACTGCACAGTCCGTATGAAAACGTAGTGGCAGCAGGCCAAAATCCATCACCGTAGGTGATTCTGCATGGATTTTTGCCTGTTATTATGAATGCAATTCATAATAACATTGGTAACCTATGAGGGTACTGA
>JBGVIB010000136.1:0-21783 GCA_045122835.1 Lachnospiraceae bacterium | reverse complement strand
TGCAGTAATGTATGTAGCTGACTGTTACTAATCGGTCGAGGGCTTGACCAAAGAATTGAAAAACATTCTTATATATATTTGGAAATAACTTCTATATACAGTTTTGAAAGCATAAGGAGAACAGCCGTGAGGCTGTTTTTTTGTTATCAAAAAATGTTTTGTAGATGATAGACAATACTATACTTATAATTTTTACATAAAGTACAATTTTTTTTATCTTTGATATTAACATTTCTCATTTTTTATGATATAATTTTGTATAGAAAATCGAATCTAAAACCAATTTATTTGTGAAAAATACATAATTAAAGGGGATAAAGGATTCGATGCCGTATATAGCGACACCAAAAGTTATAAATATGGAGGGAGGTTACAAGGCCACAAAAGTATGGGAGTTGATGTGGCATTTTATGAAAAAGAAGTAAGCATTTACAAAAATACAATTTGAATGTTATTAAATTCAAAGAGAGAGAGGAAAATAATTATGGGAACAGGAAAAAAAGCAGGAATAAAACAACAAGTAACAAAAGCAATTACTCAAGTTTCAATGATTTTAAGTGCAGCAGCAGTATTAGCAGTTATTATACTATTTGTAATGTCACAAAGATATGAGCATGCATTAAAGTATTACGGATTTTCCCAAGGTGATATTGGACATGCAATGACTGCATTTGCAGAAGCCAGAAGTTCTCTTCGTGCTGCAATTGGATATGATGAACCAACAGAGATCGCACAATTGACAACTATCTATAAAGAGAAAAAAGAAGATTTTGCTACTTATATGAAAGATGTTGAGGCGATAATTGTAACAAAAGAAGGACAAGAGGCTTATGATGCTATTGTAAGCAAAACGGATGAATACTGGGTGCTTAGTGATGAGATAATGAGCGTAGGAGCATCGACCAATGCAAACGATAGTGCATTAGCGCAGAAAAGGGCATTTGAGGAATTGTCACCAAAATATGATGAGGTGTATAATGCATTACAAGACCTTATGGATGTAAACGTTGTAAAAGGCAATGAGACACAGAATATAATGTTTATTTTAAAAATTGTAGCAATTATTGTTTTGGTTTTACTTATCTTAATAGCTGCAGTTATATCAAATAGAATTGGTAACAAAATTGCAGATAAAATCCAAAAACCTTTGGAAGCACTTGGTGTCAGACTGAATGCATTTGCACATGGTGATTTGAACAGTCCATTTCCTGAAGTTGAGACAGAGGATGAAATTGGAGCTATGACAGAAGAATGCAAGAGCATGGCAGAGAACTTGAATCTGATCATATCAGATGCAGGTGAACTGATGGGCGAAATGGCAAATGGAAACTTTGCAGTGAGAACCAACATTGAAGAAAAGTATGAAGGTCAATTCCATGAGTTACTTATGGCAATGCGCAAGTTAAACCGCCAGTTGGATGGAACATTAAAACAGATTAATGAAGCTTCTGATCAAGTAACAACAGGGGCTAGTCAGCTTGCAGATAGTGCACAGGATTTAGCAGAAGGTGCAACAGAGCAGGCAGGAGCAATAGAAGAATTAACAGCAACAGTGGAAAGTGTAACCAGCATTTCAGAGCAAAGTCTGGAAAATGCAACTTCTGCTGCAAATAAAGCAAAAGTTCAAGCAAAGAATGCTACAAAGAGCCAGACTGATATGGATAAACTGACTGGTGCTATGGAACGCATTATGGAGACCTCAAAAGAAATTGAAAATATCATTGTTACAATTGAAGATATTGCTTCACAGACAAATCTGCTGTCCCTGAATGCCTCTATTGAAGCAGCAAGAGCAGGAGAAGCAGGTAAGGGATTTGCAGTTGTTGCAGATCAGATTGGTAAGTTGGCAAGCGATAGTGCACAGTCAGCAGTAACAACAAAAGAGCTGATTGGAAAAGCATTGGATGAAATTACTATAGGTAACCAGATTGTAGATAATACTACAAAAACAATGGGCGAAGTAATAAATGGTATGGTGGAATTTGCAGACGTAGCATCTGGTTCGGCAGAAGCTTCCCGCGTACAGGCAGATATGCTGAAACAGATAGAATTAGGTATTGAACAAATATCATCTGTTGTACAGAGTAATTCAGCAGCTGCAGAAGAGACATCTGCTATTAGTGAAGAACTTTCTGCACAGGCGATTTCGTTGCAAGAAATGGTAGCCACATTTGTATTACGCCAGGAGTAGTAGAGCGTATTCAATGTGTTTACCGGTACGACAGCCAGACAGGTTACATAAGCCATCGTGAATGATTATGCGATGTAAAAAGGTGATAGTCCCACAAAATATTTGTTGTGTGACTATCACCTTTTAATTTATACGATACAACCTATATGGATTTTCTTTTAGTAAGCGTTAGGTAGGTATCATTCACTATTTATAATGTACCGTTTTTATATTTCGTAATTAAATGCTGAATACGTTCTGTTGGGTCAAGCAATTCACTGATAGAAGAATCATGATTTAAGGTATCAATAATATAAGCAATATATTTACTCATATCACAGTTAATATACCATGCTTTTTCTAAAAGTTCTGGTGTCTGATAAGTTAAATTGGTAGTAAGCACATGGTCGATAATTCCATTTTCATAAGCATCATCGAACTTCTTTAAGCCATTTGTGAAAAGACCGAAGGTTGCACAGCAGAAAACGCGTTTTGCCTTGCGCTCTTTCAATTCTCTTGCAACATCAATCATGCTATCACCAGAAGAAATCATATCATCAATAATAATAACATCTTTTCCTTCTACATCAGTTCCCAAAAATTCATGTGCAACAATTGGGTTGCGACCGCCAACTATCTTTGTGTAATCTCTTCTCTTATAGAACATACCCATGTCAAATCCCATAACATTAGCCATGTAGATTGCACGGTTCATACCGCCTTCATCCGGACTGATAATCATCATATGGTCATTGTCCAAGGTTAAATCCTTTATATTGGATAAAAGACCTTTCACAAATTGATAGGTAGGTCTTACTGTTTCAAAATCCTTTAATGGAATAGCGTTCTGTACACGCGGATCATGTGCATCGAATGTAATAATGTTGTCTACGCCATAGTCAATCAGTTCCTGTAATGCAATAGCACAATCTAAGGATTCACGTGTAGTTCTCTTGTGTTGACGGCTTTCATAAAGGAATGGAATGATAACATTAATGCGTCGTGCTTTACCTCCTACAGCTGCTATCACACGTTTTAAATCCTGAAAATGATCATCAGGGGACATGTGATTGGTTTCGCCACATAAGGAATAAGTGAGGCTGTGATTTAATACATCTACCATTAGATAGAGATCATAACCACGTACCGATTCATTAATAATACCTTTGGCTTCACCAGAACCAAATCGTGGAACCTGTGCGCTTAAAATAAAAGAATCTCTTTGATATCCTGCAAATGCAAGGGTTCCTTTGTGTTCATTGGTGCTTTCCTTACGCCATTTTACCAGATAATCATTGACTTTGTTGCCAAGCTCTGTACAACTGGCAAGTGGAATCATACCTAATACCCCAACTGGGATAGTTTCAAGTTCGCGTTCGCTGCGCTGCAACATGATAGTTCCTCCTGTTTTTACATGTAATATTTATTCTGCCCATCCTACATTGATATTTAACCGCGTTAGTAATATATCATTTTTCCAGTGTAAAATCAAGTTTTACGACGTCTTTTCTGTAACCGGATATCTTCGCCTGTCAAACGTATCATTTTATAATTGCCAGTAATACGTGAAAAGATACGTTCAGAATATAGGGTAGATAAGTCGCGGACGGAAAGGTTGGTGGAAATTAGTGTGGATTTGTTTCGTAGTAACCTTTCGTTAATGCATAAAAAGAGCTGGGAAGTGACAAGGGAATTGTTTAATTCTGTTCCAAGGTCGTCAACAATCAGTAAATCGCAGTCAAAAATATGCTCTAAAAAGGAATTTGGCTCCTGTTCTTCTTTTTTGGAAAATGCCTGCTTTGCCAACAAGTCAAACAAGTCATGAGAGGAGAAATATATGACAGAAAATCCTTTGTCAATCAGTTCTTTGGCAATACAGTTTGATAGAAAGGTTTTTCCCACTCCCACACTGCCAAGAAGTAGTAAATTCTGCATCTGTCTCCCGAACTCCCTGGTAAATCTTTTGCATTCCTGATATGCCTGCTTGGCATTTTCTAAAGGAGAAGGTTCTTTGCTGGTTGAGGTTCCAGAGTAATAATCAAAGGAGAAGTTTTCAAAGTTCTCAGTTTTTAAAATATCCTTGATATTAGACTGCATGTACAACATTTCAATTTCCGCCTTGCGAAAACAATGGCATTTTCCATTTTCTGTATAACCGGTATCTTTACAATGCTGACATGTATAGATGGGTGTCAAATAATCAGAAGGAAAGCCATTAGTAGTAAGCAGCTCATGTTTTCGCTGTTTTAACAGCTCTAACTGCTGCTTGTAAGCCTCTATGTCAGAGTTCCCCTCTAACAACATGGACTTTGCACACTGCAAAGAAAGTGCAGAAATTTCTTCCTCCACTTTCAGGTAAGCAGGAACCTTCGCTGTCACCTGGCGGTAACGGCGTTCATTCTCATATCGATTATCACGTCTGTTTTTTTCATAAATGCGCATGATTGCATCATGCTGGTAATTTTTAAGGGGCATACTTACCTCGTTTCCGCTGTCATAGCAGCATTAAAATAAGAGAGTTTTGCACGCTGCAAAAAATCTTAATTATGGAGTAATTCACGTTCCAAAGCGTCATAATCATAGTCACGCTGTTCAAAATTGTGAAAACGGTTATTGGATGTAGCATGTTGCTGTTTCGCTGTCTGTGCCGGCTTGGTGGAAGATACATAAGCAGCATCAGCAACGGATAAATCAGAAAGGTGATGAATCCCCTTCTGCATCCAGGATTTTAAAATAGAATCCGTATACTCAAAGCTTGGTTGATGAATCTTTTTAATAGTTCTGCTGCAGGCTTCGGTAATCAATGTCATATCAAAACCGTATTCCTTCAACCAGCGATTGATAAATTCTAATTCTACTGGTACAGGATGGCGGTTCTTAATACCATAGGCTTTCAAAACAGCAAAGGCATCCTTATTATAAGAAACGGCGTTTTCTTTTGCTTCCTTAACAGAGGAGATATTTTTTTCTTTCCAGCTAAGAGCTACTTTTTCTATATAATGCATGCTGACATGTCCACTGCTTACACAATATTCGATTAAATATTCAATTAATTCGGTATTAAATTTCAGTGCATCATAAAAATATAAAATAGTATTCATGTCAGATGCACTTAATGGTCTTCCCAAATACTGTTCTATAATGAAGAAAAGCTGGCTGACATCTTCGGTATCTTTAAACCTGGATAATTCATCTGCCGTATAATCTTTTTTCTCAGGAAGAACAGGGGTGAGAGCCTCCTGGTACGCAGGTGTGTCTGTTTCTTCCCAAACTGCTGGCGGCAGAAAGGAGATAGCAGTTAATATATTGCCGGTAAAATCCAAAGAAAGAAGGGATTCTTTTTCCCAATAACGCAAAGCACGGTAAATATCTGCCTGAGTGGATTCTAACGCATCTGCTGCCATGTCAGTATTAACCGGCAGACCAGTCTGAAGATATCTTAAAAAATAAAGATATACTTTAACGTATTCTCCACTTGCTTTGCACATATAATGGTCAACAAAAATAGCAGGGAGAGATACGGTCTGAAATGTGTTTCCTTTCATTTGAATATTGCTCATAACTGCCTCCTAAATTAAAAATATCAGTACATTAGTATAGCACAACTTTTTGACCTTTGGTAGTTCAAAATGTGGGAGAAATCCATCTAATGATTTATACAAATAAATCGTGGACAATGTGGATAATGTGGATAAAAATGTGTAAAACTTTTTTCCAGTGCTGTGGAATCTGCAAAATTTGCTGGTTTTTGGTACAATATGTAAAGTTGTGTAAATTTATTATTTTTCACAAGATTTCCACACTCCATCATTAAAAAAATGTTGATAAGAGTGTGGATAATGTGGATAACTTATTGCCCAAGAAGTTTTTCACCTATTTTTACTACATCTCCAGCGCCCATAGTTATCAACAAATCGCCGTGTATACAATTTTCTAATAAAAATGTTTCGATTTCGTCAAAGGTTGGAAAATAATAACATTCTGTTCCTAAATCGGCAAGTTTTTTTAATAAATCTTCGGAACTAATTCCTAAAGTATTTTTTTCTCTGGCAGCATAAATATCCGTCAATACCACCTTATCTGCCATAGTTAGTGCTTCGGCAAAATCATCTAATAATGCATGGGTTCGTGTGTAGGTATGTGGCTGGAATACACACCAGATATTTTTGTGTGGATAATTCTGTGCTGCTGACAGAGTTGCTTTGATTTCTGTTGGGTGATGGGCATAATCATCAATAATAGTAATGCCTGCTATTTCCCCCTTTTTTTCAAAACGGCGTTCCGTATCGCAATATCCACGAAGGGCCTGCTTTGCCACATCAGCCTGAATATTTAATATGTCAGCCAAAGCCAGTACAGACAATGAATTACCAACAAAATGTCTGCCTACAACACCAAGGGCAAAGTTACCGGATTCCTCTCCTTTCTTATAAAGGGTGAAAGAAGGTCGGCCCAATTCATCATATGTGATGTTATCTGCGGAGTAGTCATTTGCCTTATTGAATCCAAAGGTAATGATATTGCAGGATAAGCCTTTTGTAATTTCCTGCCAGTTTTCAATATCACCATTGATAATTAGTGTACCATCTTCCGGCAGACGCTCTGCAAAACGACGGAAGGAAGAACGGATGTCATCTAAGTCTTTAAAGAAGTCTAAATGATCCGCCTCAATATTTAAAATAATGCTTATTTTAGGGTTAAAGCTTAAAAAACTGTTGGTATATTCGCAAGCTTCCATAACAAAATAATCTCCGGAGCCAACTCGGATGTTACCATTAATGGATTTTAAGATACCGCCTATAGTCAATGTTGGGTCGGTATCTGCAGCCAGCAACATTTCAGATATCATGGAAGTTGTTGTGGTCTTACCATGAGTACCAGAAACGGCAATAGGAAGCTTGTAATTTAACATAAGCTGACCTAAGAATTCTGCTCTTGTAAGCATCGGAATGTTCAGAGCCTTTGCCTGGACAAATTCCGGATTATCAGGGTGAATGGCTGCTGTATACACAACTAAGTCAATATTTTCTGTAATATTTTCAGTGCGTTGTCCAATGGCAATTCTGGCACCGGCTTCTTCTAGCTGTCTGGTCAATGGAGAAGCTTTCATATCGGAACCGGATACCGGGAAACCTTCTTTTATAAGAATCTGGGCAAGACCACTCATGCTGATACCGCCAATGCCCATGAAATAAACATGAATTGGATGTGAAAAATCAATTTGATACATAATGTCACCTTTCTGTCCATATGGAGGACGATAAATTCCTGTGCTGTAAATGGGACTACCTGCATATACTTATACAGTGTGCAAATATTCAGCACATATACACAGTATACTCCCTATGAGGAAAAAAAGAAATATTTCATAGAAATTTTTCTCTCAGTAAAAAGGGAATTTATTCCTGGAAATTATCCCAGGAAATTTTCCTTGGAAAAATTTAGTGAGAAGTAAGATAAGAGGTTTTCCTTGTTTCGTTATAGAAGTAGTGATATGAGTATAGTTTGTCACAAAATGTAGGTTTTGAAAGAAACATGTAAAAAACTGGAGTTCACCAAATAATTTTGTGAAAAATGTTCACATATCTGAAAAGATGTGGTATACTGTTCTTACGAAACGAATAAATATAAATAGGAAAAAAGTACCATTTTATTTAAAATTACTAAATGGAACAGTGTGAAAAGGGTTTCGTAATGACTGAGCAAGAACTCCCTGGGGAGTGAAAGACTAGAGTGAGAGGTGATAATGTGATTAAGAAAGAAATGATAGCCATGCTTCTGGCAGGAGGGCAGGGAAGCAGACTAGGCGTATTGACAAAAAAAGTAGCAAAGCCAGCCGTGGCATTCGGTGGAAAATACCGTATTATAGATTTTCCATTGAGCAACTGTATTAATTCAGGCATTGATACAGTTGGTGTCTTAACGCAGTACCAGCCATTGAGATTAAATACACATATCGGAATAGGTATTCCGTGGGATTTGGATCGTAATGTGGGTGGTGTAACGGTGTTGCCTCCGTATGAAAAAAGTAATAGTAGTGAATGGTATTCGGGAACAGCCAATGCGATTTACCAGAACCTGGATTATATGGAGACATATAACCCTGATTATGTATTGATTCTCTCTGGTGACCATATTTATAAGATGGATTATGAGGTAATGTTAGACTACCATAAGCGCAACAATGCAGCAGTGACTATTGCAACCATGCCGGTTCCAATGTCAGAAGCCAGCCGTTTTGGAATTGTGGTAACAGATGAAGATAAGAAGATTAATGAGTTCCAGGAGAAACCAGAGAATCCAAAGAGCAATCTTGCTTCCATGGGTATTTACATATTTAGCTGGCCGGTATTAAAGGAAGCTTTGTTAAAGTTAGCAGATGTACCGGGATGTGATTTTGGTATGCATGTTATTCCGTATTGCCATGAAAAGGGCGAGAGGATGTTTGCTTATGAATTCACAGGTTATTGGAAAGATGTAGGAACACTTGGTTCTTATTGGGAAGCCAATATGGAATTAATTGATATCATACCTGAATTCAATCTGTATGAAGAGTTTTGGAAGATTTATACAAAGAGCGATATTCTTCCACCACAATATATTTCAGCAGAAGCTACTATTGAGAAAAGTATAATTTCAGCCGGAGCAAGTGTTTATGGAACGGTTATCAATTCAGTAATTGGTGCCGGTGTAACTATAGGTGCGGGTACTGTGGTAAAAGATTCTATTATTATGCAGGGCAGTACAATTGGAAATAATTGCTCAATGGAGAAGACAATTATTGCTGAAAATGTAACAATTGGTGATAATGTTATCATGAATGTTGGTGAGGATATTCCAAATAAGATGAATGCAAAGGTGTATTCTTTTGGACTTGCTACCATTGGTGAAAATTCTATCATTCCAAGCAATGTGACAATTGGTAAAAATACAGCAATAGTTGGACCAACTGAGCAGGCTGATTATCCGAATGGTGTGCTGGAAAGTGGAGAGTCTTTAATAAAGGTAGGTGACATGCAATGAGAGCGGTTGGAATAATTTTAGCAGGTGGTAACAATTACAGAATGAGAGAATTATCAAATAAGAGAGCTATAGCAGCAATGCCAGTTGCAGGAAGCTACCGTAGCATTGATTTTGCCCTCAGCAGCATGACCAATTCTCATATTTCTAAGGTTGCCGTATTTACACAGTATAATGCAAAATCTTTGAACGAACATCTGAATTCCTCAAAATGGTGGGATTTCGGACGTAAGCAGGGTGGTTTGTATATCTTTACACCAACCATCACAGCGGATAATGGTTACTGGTATCGTGGTACAGCAGATGCCATTTATCAGAACTTGACATTTTTAAAGAATAGTCATGAACCATATGTTGTAATTGCGTCTGGTGATGCAGTGTACAAGATGGACTATAATAAAGTATTAGAATACCATATTGCAAAAAAAGCAGATATTACCGTTGTATGTAAGGATATGAATGATGATGTGGAAGCAGAGCGTTTTGGTATTCTGAAGTTGGATGATGATGGAAGAATTATTGATTTTGATGAAAAGCCAATGGTGGCAACTTCCAATACAATATCCTGTGGTATTTATGTTATCCGCAGAAGACAGTTGATTGAATTAATCGAAAAGAGTGCGAAGGAGGATCGTCATGATTTTGTTCGTGATATTCTGATTCGCTACAAGAATATGAAACGAATTTATGGCTACAAGACAGAGGATTACTGGGAGAGTATTTCTACAGCAGAGGCTTATTATAAGACAAATATGTCTTTCTTGCAGCCGGAAGTGAGAGATTATTTCTTCCGTCAGTATCCGGACGTATACTCAAAGGTGGATGATTTACCACCTGCAAAATACAATCCGGGTGCCTGTGTCAAGAACAGCCTTATTTCTAATGGCTGTATTGTCAACGGTACAGTAGAAAATTCTGTATTGTTTAAGGATATTTTCGTAGGCAATAATTGTGTTATTAAGAATTCGATTATTTTGAATAATGTGTATATTGGGGATAATACTTATATAGAAAATTGTATTGTGGAGAGCCGTGATACAATTCGTGCTAACACAACTTATGTTGGGGAAGATGGCATAAAGATTGTTGTTGAAAAGAATGATAGATATGTAATCTAAACGGCCAGATGTCTGATTGGGAGAAGTCGTACAATAATAAAAGTAGCAAAAAAGAGTAAGAAATGACTCGTAGATAATACAACATGAGGAGAGAAGGGGGAACTCTTATGAATATAACAGATGTTAGAGTGCGAAAAGTAACAAAAGAAGGCAAGATGAAAGCAGTAGTTTCCATTACACTGGATGATGAATTTGTTGTTCATGATATCAAGGTAATTGATGGGGAAAAAGGTTTATTTATTGCGATGCCAAGCAAAAAGTCTGCAGATGGAGAATATCGAGATATTGCACATCCAATTAATTCTGATACAAGAGACAAAATACAGCAGATTATTTTAGAGAAGTATGAACAGGCTTTAGCGGAAGCAGAGGTTGAAGAAGTAGAATAGAATCAAGATAAAATAGAGAAAACAGTGGGTAGCCACTGTTTTTTCTTTACATATTTTCAGGCTTCGTGTAAAATATGAAAAGACTGTCTAAAAATAAGTAGTTAAGGGCAAGGTGAAGACATGTATATCATTGCAGGTTTAGGAAATCCTACAAAAGAATATGAAAATACAAGACATAATGCGGGCTTTTCTGTCATAGATACTTTAGCAGAGAAGCATGGCATAGGTCTTACAGAGACAAAACACAAAGCATTATATGGAAGTGGCTACATTGAAGGACAAAAAGTTCTCCTAGTAAAACCAATGACATTTATGAATCTAAGTGGTGAAGCAATTCAGTTACTTGTAAATTATTATAAGATAGACCCGGAGGAGGAATTGATTGTTATCTATGATGACATCAGCCTGGCGCCAGGACAGCTACGTATTCGCAAAAAAGGTAGTGCCGGTGGTCATAATGGCATAAAAAATATCATAGCCAGATTAGACACACAGGTATTCAAACGCATCAAAGTAGGTGTAGGTGAAAAGCCAAAAGGCTGGGATTTAGCAGATTATGTATTAGGACACTTCTCTGGTGCAGAAATGGAGGACATGAAGCAGGGCTACGCAGATGCCGCAGACGCTGTTTCGTATATTGTCCGTGATGACATAGATGGCGCTATGAATATATATAATCAGAGGAAATAAAAAAATATATAATTCTAATTATGGTAGAGAATTATAATATAAGGAGGGACCACACATTGAATACATTTACTGATACCATCAAGCAGCTAACAGAATATGAGGAAATAAGAAAAACACTTACAAAATCAAACGGAATTGTGCAGGTATCTGGCTGTGTGGAATCTCAGAAAGTACATTTTGCAGAGGGAATAGCCGAAGATTACCAATATCGTATGTTTATCACCTTTGATGAGCAGAAAGCAAAGGAAATGTATGAAGATATGCGCTTGTTTCATAAGAATGTGTTCTTATATCCGGCGAAGGATTTTATCTTTTACAATGCTGATATCAAAGGTAATTTGTTGGTAAAGCAGCGGATGGAAGTCATTCAGGCTTTATTAGAAGCAGAAGAAGCTACGATCATTACAACCATAGATGGCTGTATGGACAGCCTTGTGCCAAAGGAATATTTTGAAAAACATAGGATACGGATTACATTAGAGTCTTTGATACAGACACCAGATCTGGAGAGACAGTTAGTAGAAATCGATTATGAGCGAACAGGACAGGTAGAGGAACCTGGACAGTTCGCTATTCGTGGTGGTATTATTGATGTTTATCCATTAACAGCAGAAAATCCTATTCGTATTGAATTGTGGGATGAAGAAGTGGATTCCATTCGAAGTTTTGACAGCAGTAGCCAGCGTTCTATGGAAAATTTAACTGAAATCTGCATTTATCCGGCAACAGAACTGATTCTTACGGAGAGCAGACGACTGGCTGGTGTGGAGCAGATGGAAACAGAAGGTAAAAAATGTGTAGAGACATTGCGGAAAGAAATGAAAACAGAGGAAGCACACAGACTTAAAGTGTATGTGGAAGAAATATGTGAGGAACTTAAGGAGCATATGAAAGTTAATGGGGATAGTCTGGTGCATTATTTTTATGAAGATACTATTTCCCTGTTACAATATTTTCCGATGGATAAGACCTTGTATGTGTTAGATGAGATAACACGGTTAGAGGAAAAGGGTAAAGCTATAGAATTTGAATTTCGTGAAAGTATGATGCAGCGGTTGGAAAAAGGATATATTCTTCCGAAGCAGTCGGAGCTTTTGTTTACCATGGAGCAACTTCGTGGAGTGTTAGGAGGGCGTAGAGTGCTGGCACTTTCTACCTTAGAGCCTAAGGCTGGTCCGTGGAAGCTTAGTATGAACGCCCAGATTACAGCTAGTTCAGTTGTCTCTTACAACAGTAGCTTTGAAACACTGGTAAAGGACTTAGAACGTTATAAGAAAAATGGTTACCGCATGGTATTGTTGTCTGCCTCCCAAAGCAGAGGAAAACGTCTGGCAGATGACTTACTTCAGGAGGGAATTACCTGTTATTATTCGGAAACAGCAGACAAGGAACTGAAAACAGGTGAACTGATGGTGACAGGGGGGAATATACATAGAGGCTATGAATACCCGCTCCTTCGGTTTGTAGTGATTGCCGAGAGTGATATATTTGGCAGTGTGAAAAAAGTAAGGCGTAAACGAAAAGTTTATGAGGGACAGAAAATTAATAGCTTTGCTGAATTGCAGCTGGGAGATTATGTGGTACATGAAAATCATGGCCTTGGTGTCTATCGGGGAATTGAGAAAATCACAGTAGATAAAGTGACTAAGGACTATATGAAAATTGAGTACGCAGCTGGTGGTAATCTTTATATTTTAGCAACGCAGTTTGATATGATACAGAAGTATGCCGGTGCAGATGCCAAAGCACCAAAGCTGAATAAGCTAGGTACCAAGGATTGGCAGAAGACAAAGACTAAAGTAAAGAAAGCTGTAGATGAGGTGGCAAGAGACTTAGTGGAACTGTATGCAGCAAGACAGCAAAACAATGGCTATGTGTATGGAGAAGACACTGTCTGGCAGAAGGAATTTGAGGAAATGTTTCCTTATGAGGAGACAGAGGACCAGTTAGCTGCCATTGAAGCCACCAAAAAGGATATGGAAAGCAACAAGATCATGGATCGCTTGATTTGTGGAGATGTGGGTTATGGTAAGACAGAGATTGCCATTCGTGCTGCCTTTAAAGCGGTTCAGGAGGGAAAACAGGTGGTATATCTGGTTCCTACCACCATACTGGCACAACAGCACTACAATACATTTGTCCAGAGAATGAAAGATTTCCCAGTGAATGTTTCACTGTTATCCAGATTCCGTACCCAGGCAGAGCAGAAGAAAACCTTAGAGGGATTAAAAAGCGGAATGGTGGATATTGTAGTAGGAACTCACCGTGTATTGTCCAAAAACATTGTGTATAAAGATTTAGGCTTGCTTATTATTGATGAGGAACAGCGATTTGGTGTGGCTCATAAAGAAAAGATTAAGAAGATGCGTGAAAATATTGATGTGCTGACGTTGACAGCAACACCAATTCCGCGAACACTTCATATGAGTCTTATTGGTATTCGTGATATGAGTGTGTTAGAGGAACCACCAATGGATAGAATGCCTATTCAAACCTTTGTTATGGAATATAATGAGGAAATGATTCGGGAAGCCATTCATAGAGAATTAGCTAGAAACGGCCAGGTATTTTATGTGTATAACAGAGTCAATGATATTGATGAGATTACGGGCAGGATCGCAGCTCTTGTTCCTGAGGCTAATGTGGCCTTTGCCCATGGACAGATGCATGAGCGTGAATTAGAAAACATCATGTATGATTTTATTAATGGGGAAATTGATGTGTTGATATCCACCACTATCATCGAGACAGGAATGGACATTTCCAATGTAAATACCATTATTATTCATGATGCAGATACCTTGGGATTGTCCCAGTTGTACCAGTTAAGGGGACGTGTTGGACGTTCTAACAGAACTGCATATGCCTTTTTGATGTATCGGAGAAATAAGCTGCTGAAAGAGACTGCAGAAAAACGTTTATCAGCAATTAGGGAATACACGGAACTAGGAAGTGGATTTAAGATTGCCATGCGAGATTTAGAAATTCGTGGAGCCGGTAATTTGCTTGGTGAGCGCCAGTCCGGTCATATGGAAGCGGTAGGGTATGATTTGTACTGTAAAATGCTAAATGAAGCAGTCCGCCATTATAAGGGTATGGAAGTAGAGGATGACTTTGAGACTGCCATAGATATTCATGTGGATGCTTTTATTCCACCGGGATATATTGCAAATGAGCAACAGAAGCTGGATATTTACAAACGCATTGCTGCCCTGGAAAGTGAGGAGGAGTGCGAGGAAATGTTAGAGGAGCTGTTAGACCGTTTCGGAGAACCGCCGAAGGCAGTGTACAATCTGTTGGATGTGGCACGAATCAAGGCGGCAGCTCATAAGCTATATCTTGCAGAGATTGTTCAGAGAGGTGATGAGTGGCAGTTTACCTTTTATGAAAAGGCAAAAATAAACCCTAGTAAAATACCGGAGCTATTGCAGAAAAGCAAGGGAGAACTTACCTTTGCCATGGAGCCGGTACCACATTTCCTATATAAAAAAGGTGGCATAGTGAAGCCTGCATCTAAGGTAGTGACACCTGTAAATACAGGGCGTTATCGGGTGAAACGTCCACAACCGGCTGTAAGACCAACCATGGAGAAGGATAAGCGGGATGCCATTGAAATTGTGAAAAACGTGTTAAATCAATTAAATATGTTGCTTGACTAATAAAAAAGCGGTATAATAATGTGTTAGTGAAAGGCAGAATTTGTCTACTATACGAAAGAAAGCAGAAAATAAAATTCGGAGGTCAAATATGAAGAAGAAGTTACTTGCAGTATTAGGGCTTACTTTAGCACTTAGTACAGGAATTACAGGTTGTGCAGGAAATAACAGTGTAGCTGCCACAATCAACGGAAAAGATATTACATTAGGTGAAGTGAAAACATATGTAAAGTACCAGCAGGCATTATATGAGCAGGTATACTCTGTATATTTAAATCAGGATATTGACTGGACAGCGGTTTCAAATGAAGAAACAAAGCAGACTATGGGTGATGATGCAGTATCCGATTTCCTTACAAATTATAAGGAGATGGTAATTGTAGCATCTCATGCATCTGATTATGGTATTTCTTTATCTGATGAGGAAACAGAAGAAATCAAAGCAGCAGCAAAGGAATTTATTGAAGCTAACAGTAAAGCTGCTCTTAAAGATATGGGTGCTACAGAGGATACTGTTATTTCTATGTTGACATACATGACATTACAGACTCTTGTGGAGGAAGCAATGCGTGACACAGCAGATCAGAATGTGACAGATGAGGAAGCTGCTCAGAAAACGATTTCCTATGTGACAATTTCTAAAGCAGGAACTGAGCAGGATGAAGATGGCAACACAGTAGATTTAACAGAAGATGAATTGTCAGCTCTTAAGGAAAAAGCAGAAACAATCAGTAGTTCTGATGATTTTGATAAGGCAGTGAAAGATGCATCCTATACTGTTCAGACGGAAAGCTATGGCGAAGATGATCGTGGCATTTTAGAGGAAACAGTATATGAGGCTGCTGATAAATTAAAAGAGGGAGAACTCTCTGATGTTATTGAGACAGATGCTATGTATTATGTAGTGCGTATGGATAGCCTGCTTGACGAGGAGGCAACGGAAGCTCGCAAAGATGAGATTATAGAAGAACGTGAGCAGGAAGCGTACGATACACTGTATAAAGAATGGTCAGAATCCGGTGAATTTGTGACTGTGGACAGAGTATGGAATTCTATTAAGATTAAGGATAAATATACTATTGTATATGATGAAACAGAAGACACAGTAGAAGATGATACAGAAGCTACAACAACTGGAAATGCCACAACAGATAGCGATGCAACCACAACTGGAGAGGCGGAATAAGAGATGAAGCTTTATATGATACGCCATGGTGAGACCGCATGGAACAAAAAGCGTAAGCTTCAGGGGCATTCCGATATTCCCTTAAATGAAAATGGGTGTGCATTGGCAGAGGCAACAGGAAAAGCACTGGCAAATATCTCATTTGATTATGTCTTTTCCAGCCCTTTAACAAGAGCTGTCCAGACAGCGGAGCTTGTATTGAATGAAAGAAAACTTCCTATTCAGACAGATGAGCGAATTAAAGAAATTGGCTTTGGAGAATATGAAGGGATATGTATGCTGGATGAGTTTGCTGATCCGGAATTTGAGAAGTTTTTTGTTGCACCTGAACAGTATCAGCCACCTAAAGGTGGAGAAACCATCGAACATGTTCGTCAGCGCACAGGAGCATTTTTAAAAGAATTGGCAGAGAATCCGGAATATGAGGATAAGACAATTCTAATTGCCACTCATGGTGCTGCAATAAAGGGATTAATCACCAATATAACAGGTGAACCTATCAGTGATTACTGGAGAGGTGGTGTTCATAAAAACTGTGCCGTGTCCATTGCGGAATGTCATAGTGGTGTGTATACCTTAATTTCTGAGAACCATGTGTATTATTAGCTGTTCAGAATCATCACCATACAATTTTATATTGAGTCCGTATGGAAATGTAGTGGCAGCAGGCAAAAATTCATCATAGCAGGTGAGTTTCGCAAATGGAATCTTACTTCGATTGAATTTTAGCTTGTTATTATGAATGCAATTCACTATAACAATGGTAACCTATGAGGGTACTGAATAGTCATGTGGAATTTTAGATAATATACGAAAAATAAAATGAAAATTGTAAGAATAGAGGGATGAAATGTGAATATTGCAATCTGTGATGATGACGAAAGCAGCGTGAATCAAATCATGCAGCTGTTGAAGCCATATCAAGGGACTATGAATTTATCTATCAACACCTATTCATCAGGAGAAGCGTTCATTGAAAAAATGGATGAGGCATTGCACAATGATATTGTTTTTCTTGACATAGAGATGGGAAATATCTCCGGGATAGAAGTTGCGCAAAAAATAAGGGAAAAAGACAGTGAAAAGATTATTATTTTTATTACACGTCATTTGAATTATGTGTCGGATACATTTCGATTGGGGGCATTTCAATTTCTTGTAAAGCCAATAGATGAAAAAGCTTTTCAGTGTGATTTTGAAAGAGCAATAAAGACATATAAAAATAGTCATAAATTTTATCATATCAGATGGAGAGATACCAATTATGTTATAGAGTGTGGAGATATTTATTATATTGAAGGGTATCACAGACATCTATATGTACATACAGAGTCTGCCAAATATGAGTGTATAGGCAAGTTACCGGACGAAGAAAAAAAGCTGAAATCATATAATTTTGTAAGATGCCATCAAGGATATCTTGTGAATTTAAGTAAAATTAGAGAACTGAATAAAGACAATGTAATTTTGAGTAATTATGTGGAGATTCCAATCAGCAGGCATTATAGAGAAACATTATTGGAAACCTTTAATTTATATCTGGCAGGTAGGTTGGTATGAAGGCACTTTTGCTTATATCAACCATAGCAGCCATTGGTTTAATTATGGCTAATATGCTGGTGTTTTATCTTTTTGAGTATCAAATAAAAACAGCAGAGACAAAAAAGCGGGAACATCTGTTGAACCGGCAGCTTAAGCATACGGTGGAATATTACAGGAAATTATCTTATAGACAACAGATTACGAATAAGACAATCCACGATTTAAAAAATCAAGTATTTGCATTATCAGAGACCTTAAAAAATAATCCGCAGCAGGGGATGGATAAGATACATAATATATGTGAGGATATTTTGTTGACCTATTCCCTGAAGTTTACAGGTATTGAATCAGTAGATGCTTTACTTACAGCAAAAGTACAGATAATGGAGAACAATGAAATTGAATTTTGAAATGCCATTTTTATTTCAGAAAATCATGGTTTAGATATACTGGATTTTTGTGTGCTGCTGGGAAATTTAATGGATAACGCAATTGAAGCAAATCTTAACGTACCAGTCCAAGACAGATTTATAAGTCTGAACATTACACAACAATAAGATTATCTAAGCATAAATGTCAGCAATCCGGTAATGGAGTTAGTAAATGTGTTGCATAATATTTCAACTGAAAATCTACGCGATTACCAAATACCGAAAACAGATACAGATGGTGATGGAATCTATGATTATTATGAATATAGTGTAGGCACAGATATCAACAATGCAGATACCGATGATGATTCTGCTCTTGACGGAGATGAAATATTTGAGCAGATGTATACTGAAAATACGAAAGAGGATACAGTAATCAATAGTTTATCTGTAAAAACAAATTGTGCAGGATTGCTTGATGAGCAAATAACGATTGAAGATGTGTCAAATATTGATACACAAACTGCAAATGTAGTTGGTATTGTCGGAAATCCATATGAGATTACTTGCAATGCAGAGTTTGAAAAAGCAACGATTTCATTTTCATATGATGATACAAAGCTTGGAACAACGGATGAGAGTGATTTGCGCGTTATGTGGTATGACGAAGAAAATGATGATTATGTGATATTGGAAGAATCAAAAGTTGACATAGCAAATAATATTGTTTCATATGATACAGCACATTTTTCAACATATCTTCTTGTAGATCAAGAAATCTGGTTGGATAATTGGAGAGAAGATATATCTTATCGTGATAGTTCGGAAATGATATATTATGATCTTGCACTACTGGTTGATGTGTCAGGTAGTATGTCTTATGGCGGAAGTATGTCAATGGCAAAATCAACGTTAAATGCCTTTATTGATGCGTTATATGGTAAAGATGAAGCAACGCTTGTAACGTTTAATTCATATGCAACTACTATTCAAGAAATGACAAATGATAAAGAGTTATTAAAGTCAAAAGTTAATACCCTTTACGCAAGGGGAGGAACAAATGCAGAAGCGGCTCTTACGCAGGGAATAGAGGAAATTAAAAAAGCTCAAGCGAATCATAAGTCCATGGGTGATAGTAGTTCTTTTAAGTATTCTATGGTATTAATATGTGATGGAGATGTATACTATAACAGCACAATTGTTGAGGATGCCAATGCGAATAATATATCTATTAATTGCATAAATGTTGCAAGTGGCTCGAATGCAGCAATGATAAAATATTGTAATGAAACAGGTGGTAATTACTATTATGCTGCTACGACACAGGATTTGAAAGATGCAATGGCAAGTCTTGAACGGGATATTAATGAAATTGACACAACAGATGCGGATCAAGATGGATTATATGATGTTTATGAATTAATGGGCATGCGTTTACCAAATGGTCAGATTGTTACAACAGATCCTACGAAATTGGATACGGATGGTGATGGAGTTAGTGATGCAGATGAATTTGGAAGTCCATGCAAAAAGATTTTCTCATATGGAACAATAAAGTATTCCTGTACCGTATTTCATTATGGTCAAAAATTAGATGGATTTACAATTTTATCTGAAAGTGAGTATGAAAATTATATTCCGTATAGCCAAAAATTCTATGATACAATCCATAGTGAATTAGTACTTGAAGATGGTGCACCGGCAACGGATCGATTGGGAAATCAAATCTATGGATTGGAAAACTTGCATGATACATTAGATGGAGCGAAATGGTATAGTACTGTGGGAAATAATATGCTTGCATCAATTGAAATTTTTATAGGTGCGGTACCTCCTATTCCGGGAATGGAATCATTTGCTCCAGATGCATCAAATTTTTTAGTAAGATATGTTTCTAATGCAGGTGGAATTAATAGATATTATGCATCAAATATTTTAAGTAATTCTGTTGCACTGGAAAACTTCGGTAATAATATGACGGAATTAATTATGGCATGCGAATCTTATATGAAGGGAAATCAAACAATTTATATTGCCAATTCGCGTTATAATGTAATGTGTGGATACCCAAACCTAGTTGCAGAAGGCGGGATGACTGCAGTAATAAATGCTCCAGTGATTGCAGCTATAAATTCATGTGATGCAGGTATAGTGGCTAAGGTGACTAAAAAAGGTGATGAATATACATTGGATTATACATACTATCTGATAGATTATTATGATTTTGATAAAAAATTATTAAGAAACTTTTATTTAATGAATCGATATGGCAAGTGGCAGAATTTTACCAATTATGGTGTTTTCTCTTCAAGTATTGTATGGAATGTGGGAGAGTATAGCAAAGTAATTGAAATGCAAAAACAATTAATGTCAGTTATTCATTAATAAATGTGGAACAAAATGTAAACTTACTTAGATAGAAAGAAGATTAGATAATGATAAAAGACGAAAAGAAAATCAAGCAGGTAAAAATTGTGATATTTAATGGTATATCAGCTATTCTAATTGTGTTATTTTGGTTCATGTGCTATTATTTTTTTGAAAACTATGGTGATTCAATTTTTTTTCAAAAAGAAAGCTGGGATGTGAGATTGGGAGGAATTGAATGGTTGAACATTTGGGCTTTTTCTTTAGTATATTTTCTAATCGAATTAGTAAATTACCGATTTACGGCTTTGCCTTTAAATTATTATGTTTTTATACATGCAATCTTAGATTTTGCGGTTTTCTTTGCATGTATGATGTTTATGGAAAAGATATCCTGGTATGTTCCGATAACAGGAGGAGAGGATGAATATGCCTCATTTAGAGCCATGGTTAATTATTGCCACCAATATATAGGGGCAGCTTTGGGTGCCAATATGCTAATGTTGATAATTCATGGAATACGCACAGTTCTAAAAAGAAGAAAAGGGTAGAATTTGATATGTATTTGGCACATGTAACCATTACGCATACTAAATTTATATCAAATTCCCCACAAAGTGGAACGCATATCTTGCAGAAAGCAATTTTTAAACCACAATGGAAAAGAGCAGCATTGAAATATAGTATATTATAGGTAAATAATATTTGGAGGTCTTATATGAGTGTTCAAAAATATCCATGGCTGGTATCAGCATTTAAGGGTGAAGGGCGTATATTGATTGTTCCGGTTATCAATCATATAGGTGGATATTCAATAGATTCCAGTTGGTTTATCAATATAGAAGATGTTGAAGATTTTGCGAGTATTGGAAATAGTCTTTTAAAGGCATTAGAGTTTATAAAAAATAGTCCTGTTTCTACATTAACGCCGAAAGAATGGGAACTAGAAGCAGCGTGGAAGAAAAATTCAAAGTACAAAAGTTGGAATTCTTTTTGGAAAAATAACAATTGTGCTAATTTTAAATTGTTTGCAGAAGGAAACTATGAAATTTATTCAGCAAAAAGAACAGAAGACCGTAAGGGTGGGTATTATGATTCTATTAAAACCATTGAACTCTCATCCTCAGCCACCACAGAAGAAATCGGACAAGCTGTAATAGATGTATTCAAAGCCGCTGAGGAATATTACAACGACAAGCCGGCGTATGATCCTTACCCTACAAAGAGCATTGAACTCCTTGATGGTTCTATGTTGACAGTAAAGCATCCAAGTG
>JBGVIB010000135.1:0-5134 GCA_045122835.1 Lachnospiraceae bacterium | reverse complement strand
AAGTCACGCTTGTGGAGTTAGTAGGTTGCGAGGACGTTGAAGCAAGAAGCCAGTAAGCTTTAGCTTAGTGGTAGTTCACTATTTGAGAAAAATAAAGGGAAGTGCTTTATTCAAAAGTGTTGATAATATGAAGGAGTCATGCGAAAAGGAAGATTAAGCCATTTGAAAGAACAAATCAATTGTCCTTATAGGTGAATCAGTGTAAAATAATTAAGAATATAGTCTGTTAAAAGGAGTGACACCAAATGATAGATATATACACAGAAAAAAAAGAATCAAAAGACTGGATACTTCAAAATGATTTGTATTTCAATTTAAATACAGGTAATGAAGAAATGTCTCAAAATGGTAACTGTTCAGAACCCCCATTATCCAAATATAATATCTGGGTTTCTATTTAGTGCTTCTAAAATTGCAGTAAAAGCATTAATGCCATGTTTATGAGCGGTTCCAATGTAACTCATTATTGTAAGATATTCCTGCGCACCTTCTTTACTACGGAAACAGCCAGATACCTTAGTTTTAACTTTGACCATTCTTAAATCACGTTCTGCCTGATTGTTGTCAAATGGTACGCAAAGATTTCTTATAAAAAGACAGACTGAGGCCTTGTAATTATCTAGTCTGCAAATCAAATTTAATACTTTGCTTTTTTTCTTGCGACCGCGCTTTTTAGCTGTTGTAGTTGGAAGTGGATTTTCCTCATATGCAATTTTTAATATTTCGTCATACTGCTTATCAAATTTATGTATATGATAGTAGCTGACTTCGTCTTTATTGTTCAAAAGTGCCTTATCTCGAACTTTTTTCATGTTGAGAAGAAGCTTTTTGAACTTGGATGCCCACGTCTGCTCAGGATGATTTTCAATCACTCCATTAAGCTCTCTTAAAAGATGAGCACAACAGATAGAATGTGACACATTTGGATACTTCCAATATGAGCCCCAGCAGTCATGGACTATGATGCCTTGAAAATGAGGAAGTACATCTCCGGCATCCATACCAATCCGACCACGTTTTTCACTAAGGGTCAAATATGTGAAATCCTGATTCGATGCATCATGCACCCAACAGGTTTTTCCGTCAACACGAGTACCTGTTTCGTCACAATGAATTAAACCGAGAGAAATCATTGTCAAACGAATTTTCTCGTAAGTATCTGCCAAAGCATCTGCACAACGTGTGACCATGTTTTTTATGGTTCCGGTAGCTAAAGGAATGTTAAACACATTTGATAAAATTTCATGTGTACGATTTATACTAACTGCACCAACTGTATTAAATGCTACTACTAATGCCTGTAAATTCGTACCATATTGTACAGTTGCTTTGATATTAGTTGGAAATTTTCCAACTTTGGCACAACCATGCATAGGGCATTCTTTTACAACAATAAGATTATGAGCCGTTACATTGACCGTAAATTCCGCATCGATTTCGTGACGTGTTTCTTTGATACATGCTTTTTCTAAACAGCTGTCATGATAAGGACAAGTTGCACAATCAGTATGCATATGATTTTCTTCATAATCAGGCTCTGAAATCACAGATAGATTTATGCCATCATGTCCTTTCTGAGCACCTTGTTTTTTACCAGTGTTTTCACGTAAACTGCGATTTTTATTGACCGGTTGTTTTTTGAGCCCGTCAGATGAAGGTGGTTTGGAACTATTCTTGGAATTTTTGTTAATCTGTTCTTTTAGTTCCTTGATGGTTTGATTTAATTCTGCTACAGTTGCAGTTAATGCCTGATTTTGTGCTGTTAAATTTTCTATTTGTGTCATAAGATTACGAACGAATTCTTCTGTAATATTAATTGGCATTCAAACCACCTTCTTTCCTACGAAATTTATAATCTAATTGTACACGAAATTGTAGGAAAATGCGAATTTATGATATTTGTGATACTGGCAAAATGACGGTGGATAATTATTGTATTTAGCAATGAAAATGTTTCTAAAATAGCAAGTTTATACACATTTTTCATTTGTGAAAGCTAAAATCAATGACATACGATGAATTTATCCAACATCAAATGATAAAAAGATATTTTATCCACAACCGTCATAAGTTGGCGAAGAAAAACTGAAAATAATTTCTATGATTTGCACAAATGTTTTTTAGAAAATCATAGGGGGTTCTGAACAGTTACATTTTGGCAAGAAAAAAGAGAAAGAAGAAGTGTGTGCTTGTAATGCAGCAATGGGAGAACAGACAGTGGAAGGTTGCTGTTGTGAGGGCAGTAAAGCTGCTGTTTGTGAGAACATCAAAGTTTTGGGTTCGGGCTGTAAAGCCTGCCATGAGTTGTTCGAAAATGTTAAAAAAGCGGTGAGCCATGCAGGTATATCAGTGGAAGTGGAGTATGTAACAGATTTAGAGAAAATCATGAAATATGGTGTAATGAGTATGCCATGTATCGTTGTGAATGAAAAAGTGGTTTCTACAGGAAAAGTGTTAAAGGTAGCAGAGGTGGAGCAGTTACTCCATAAGCTGGGATGTTAAGGAGGCAAGCATGTGTAATTCTATTTTAAATCGTGAGCAATGTAAAAATAAACCCAAAGTTGCATTTGTATGTGTCCACAATTCCTGTCGCAGCCAGATTGCAGAAGCGTTGGGAAAGAAACTGGCTTCTGATGTGTTTGACAGCTATTCTGCCGGAACCGAATTAAAAGACCACATCAATCCCGATGCTGTTCGTATGATGAAAAAGCTTTATGGAATTGACATGGAGCAAAACCAGTATAGCAAGCTGCTTACAGACATCCCAAAAGCCGATGTGATTATTTTTATGGGCTGCAACGTAAGCTGCCCAATCATTTTCGGGCAGTATACAGAAAACTGGGGCTTAGATGACCCATCAGGACAAAGTGATGAAGTGTTTATTGACACCATTAAAAAAATTGAGGAAAATGTGCTGCAATTAAAAAACAAATTAAGTAATTATTTGAAATAGCTATATGCGTGCAGCACAGTTCAAATGATAATACAGAGACTGCGAGAAAAAATTGACAAAATAGTACTTATGTACCGGGCTATAAATATACAAAATATGCTATACTGTCATGGTTATGAAAGAGGAGGACAGTTATGAAAAGAAAATTTATAGCAGGTATGATGCTTACAACTATGGTATTTAACTTGGCAGCGTGTGGTTCTGATAAAGATACAGTGTCAACAAATGATGTGCTGGTTACAGAGACGCCGGAAGTTGGAGAAATGGATATAGAAGATGACGCAGAGATTCTCTATGAAGAAGAAACAGATACAGAGGAGTTAGATGGGGAGTCTGAAGCAGAAGAACAGAGTAGTATTGAAGAAGCTCTCAAAATGTCTGATGAGGACTTGTTATGGTACAATGAAAATGACTGGTCTGAGGTGTGTGTAACGAAAGTAAATGGCGGTGCAAAATATGAAGGTGAATTCAGCATCTGGGGCATTAATATTGAAGCGACTGAGCATAAGAATTTAGGTATTGATGCAGAAGTTGAATACGGCTATGAAATGTTTGTTTTCCCAACAGATGTAACAGATTTGGTTATAAGACAAAAAGAAGAGGATAACCAAACAATAACCGGTGAGGAATATGCTGACGTTGTGGCAGTTGGAGAAAATACAGGTAACGATTATCTGTATTATGGAAAGCCAGATACTAAATATCGTGCATTAACTAACATGGATGGAATCAGATTATATGTTCTGCCGTATCCAATTGAAAAAATTTACAGCAGCGCATTTTCAGATGCAACATCATTAGAACGTGTAGTACTCAGTGATGCTATGGTGTATATTGGAGATTGTGCATTTAAAAATTGTACCAACCTGAAACGAATTAATCTGCCATCCAGCATAGAAACAATAGAACCTTCCGCTTTTGAGGATTGCCCGAATTTAGTGGCATATGTTGATGAGGGATCTTATGCAGAGGCATATTGTAAGGAAAATGGCATTCAAATAGAATATACTGGTAACGTGGTTACAAATGAGTATGGAGTAAGCGAGTATGAAATGTCCCAGCTAGAGGAATGGAAACAGGAGTTATGCAGCCAGATTAATACCAAATTTGGAGAGGAAAGAGACTCCTATTTATTTGATCTTGTTTATGTTGATGATGATGAGGATGCTGAATTGGTGGTGTATAAAAAGGATTCGGGTGATTTTCAGCAGATGATGAAAATATATTATCTTTACAGAGGTGGACATAGTAAGAATAGTACACTTGAGGAACTTGTTGGTGATGCAGAAGGAGATTATGTGTTTGATCGAACAGTTTACATAATAGATAGGGAAGATAGTGTTCTGTCTGTAACAAATCAGGAAAATACTAATCTGGGTGCAGAAGATGGTTCGACTTGTACAATGTATAATTTATGTCGTGTCCGTAATGGAGAAAGCCTTTGGGCAGGTATCTATTACAATCCGGATGGAATATATGATGAACGCAATTATAATTATATCATGGAAACTTTTGATATGGATAAAGCAAGAAAGATATCTAGTGAAAATCTTGTTTCCTTTGACGAAATAATTGACAGAATTATTAAAGAGTAATTTTATTTGTAAGGGGCTGCCGCACTAGGCTGGTGTGGTAGTCTCTTTGTTATATGATGGATGTATTGTCAGCTTAAAATTATTGGTAATGTAAATTCTGGTTTGTGGCTATGGTTGAATCATGTTCGTTGCCCGTCCGGCAGAGAGAGGGAATACAGCTTGCTGTCAGAGGCTAGAATTTAGCTGTAAGTGGTTCTAAGTACGGGGATTGCTGCTAAAAGCGAAGTTCGAAAATGACGAAAGTGAGCGTAATTTTCGAACTTAACGCACCAATCCCCGTACTAAGAACCACTAACAACTAAATTGAAATCCCCTGACAGCAAGCTGCATTCCCTCTCTCTGCCTACCTTATCAAAATCGGTAGATATATTGAGATGTCACTATCCTAAGGTAATATGTTAGAGGCAAACGAATCAAAAACTTACTCCCACAATACACAGCCGGTGGCAGGCGAAGCAACTTCCTAAGCAGACAATCACGAGCCGCTTTTAGTGGAGGTGAAATCCACTCCCTAGGGAGACTTAGGCTCGAAGGCTTTCCTGAGAGTCTTAGTCGTACTTGGGAGTTAGTTCACCGGAACGTTGGC
>JBGVIB010000134.1:0-14352 GCA_045122835.1 Lachnospiraceae bacterium | reverse complement strand
CAAGGGTCTTTCTGATTTTTGCAAAAGCAGCAGTACCATAGTAGTATCAGAAGGGAGAGATTTCAATGTTAAAGAAAATATGGTTTATGTTTGTGTTGTTGAGTGTTTTGATGGTTTCGGGATGTTCCGGTGGTCTATTGAAGGAGAGCGATGGTAATAAGGTTGTTTCAGATATAGTAGTCACAGACGTAGATGTGGCTGAGGTGGAAATGGATGAAGGTTTAGAAACTGATAATGATGCAACAGAAAAATCTGATACATCTGCGGAGGCAGAGCAGGGCGAAACAACTGAGATTGAGGAGCAGAGTGGAGATAGTTCTAATGTGGAAGCTTCAACAACGGAGGAGTCGGTAGTAAATGATACTACTAAGGATGTGGAGCCATCAACCACAGAGGTACAAAGTGAGTCGGAAGCGGTTATTACTCAACCTACAACACCACCTGTAGAACCACAACAAACCACTCCGGAGCAGACAACACCAGATCCGTCCCCGGAAGTTCCTGCAACGGAAGCTGAGACGCCACCTGCCACAGATGACAGAGGTAATCCTGCTGATGGAAGTCCGGTATTTGAGATTACCTTCAACATACCACAGGCAGAGTATGTGGGATATGATGCAGACCGTGTGGCGAGGCTTGCGGTGGAGAAGTGCAAAGCCGCAGGAATGATAACACTTCCTGAAAATCTGGACAGATTGCTTGCGGAGGGAAAGATTACACAGGAAGAATACGAGGAGTATTATCCTTATGATGGTTGCGGTTATTATTCTGTATTTGTGGAAACGAATTTAAACCTTGCGTCAACCATTAGTGGGGAAAGGCTTTGCAGTGAGGAAGAGATTGCAGATTACATAGCCGGAATGATGGTATTGGAAGTAGAACCGTATTTTTACATTGAGTGTGCCGGAGTTTATCAGGGCAACAGTGTAGAGTTCTATGAGTTCCACTGCTATCGTTAGGCAAAAATTTTGAGAGAGGAGGCGACTTTTTATGGGAAAGATGGATATTCCTTATGTGGAAAAGGATGGTATTTTGTATCCGTTACTGACTATCCCCGTTGATATGGAATTATCGTCAGTAGGAAAGTATGGACTGCTGTGGTTATCCTATATGAAGGAAAATCACAAGGGAAGATTTCGCACACTTACAAGACTTGGATGTGCCAACCAGACAGCACACAAAGTCAACGAAGAGGCTTATGAAATGCTGGATGTAATGTTCGGTCAGCATATGAGAAAGCATCCGCCTGTGAATTGCGGTTCAACCATAGAGATGTGGAAGTTGAGGGAGCAGGCAAAGACAGTGGCGGAAGAAATGGTACTTATGGATATTGTGTATCAGTATCATTAGTGAATTATTTTTATGGAAGGTGGTGGCTTGGCTGCCACCTTTTACAGTAGGAAAAAAGATTATGTAAGGGACCGGCACCCGAATTGCCGGAGAAAGAGGTATTTATGACAGAGATTATGAGAAAAGAAAGTAACTTGAACAATGCAGAGAACAGAAGTTATGTGGATGTACTTCCTGAGTTTCTTATTGCCATTGACCATGGCTGGAGTTCTATCAAGACTCCAAGCATCATTTTCGAGAATGGTATTACGGAGTTGCAGACCATGCCAGCCACAAAGGATAACCTGCTTGAGTTTCGAGGCAGGAAATATGTTATCGGTCAGGGCAGAATGGGTAAGCAGGAGACTAAGACGGAGAATGAAAATTATTATCTTCTGACACTGGCTGCCATTGCAAAGGAGTTAAGAGAACGTACGGAAGCGAAAGCTGTAAAGGTAAATCTTGCGGTGGGAGTTCCGCTTACCCTTTATGGCAAGGAAAAGAAAGAATTTAAGAACTATCTTCGTGCTAATGAAAAGGTGTCCTTTCACTATGAAGGGGTCAGATATGTGGTGCATTTTGGCAAGGTAAGGGTATTTGCACAGTGCCATGCAGCCATTGCCAATCGAATGGAAGGTATGGACAGACTGACAGCGGTGGACTGCGGTTCGTGGACACTGGATATTATGTCGGTGGTGAATAAGGTTCCCGTTCTTGACGAGTGCCACACTTACCAGCAGGGGCTGATTACTGCCATTGACCGTATCCAGAAGGAGTGCATAGCAAAGTATGGTAAGGAAGTGCCGGAGTATATCATTAATGAAGTAATTGAAACGGGAGATACCAAAGCCATTGCCAAGAATAAGGAATCCATTATGGATACCATTAATGCTGGACTGAAAAGATATGCCCTTGAAGTGGAAGCAAAGCTTCGTGAAGTGAAAATAGACTTTGATTTTACCAATGTGGTGTATGTTGGTGGAGGAGCCGGAGTTATGAGACGTTTCGGAAGTTGTACCGGAGAAAATGTGCGATATGTAACCGATGTCCGTGCCAATGCTCTCGGTTATCAGTACTTGGCACAGAATCTGGAGGTGTAGTCTATGGCAACAAGGACGATTGCATTCCGGTTGAACGATAAGAACCGGGAGGATAAGGAAATCATGGAGTGGCTGGATAAAGCGGTCTATGAGGGTGAATATTATGATTCTCTAACGGAGGCTGTGAAATGGGCAATTCTGTGTTTTGTCCGTGGAGAAATCCGTTTTCGGGAAGAGATGAGTACTGTGGAGCTTATGCAGGAGTTTGTCAGGGATTTTGCAAAGCAGAGTAAGGCAGACAATGAGCGGATTATGCAGGATGCAGTTACAAGAATTTTGGCAACCATTATCAGTGCAATGGGACAGCAGATGGGCGGTTATGTCGCTGCTCCTGCCATGATGCAGATGCAGGGGATGAATGTGATGCCTGCACCACCTGTGACACCAGCAGAGCCGACAGAACCAGTGAAGGAAATGGTGGATGAATTACAGGATAATAATCTGGAGCTGTCTGATAAGCCACTGGATGATGGAGCACTTGCTTCTTTGTCTGCCATGTTTGGGGATGATGAGGAAGATTGAATTTCAAAAAGTGCACAAAGTATTTGATATTTCTAATATTATGTGGTAAAATCAAAACAAATAATTTTGAAAAATGCATAAAATATTAAGAATAAATAATACATTGTGCTAATTTTAAAACTGTAGGAGATGATGCGTGATGAAGTATTATGAAAAATTGCTTGCAAAGGGGTGTTTTTCAAGAGAGCAGCTGACAGAGCTTGTTGGAACAGCAACCGCAGCGAATCAGGTAATCTATGAATATCAGAAAAAAGGGCTGATAGAAAAGGTGAAAAGAGATTTTTATGTGGTAATCAGCATGGAAACGAAACAGCCTGTGTTATCTCGTTATCAGATAGGTTCCAATCTGTTCCCGGATGCTTGTATCACCCATCACAGTGCATTTGAAGTATTTGGTTATGGAAGTCAGGTGTTTTATGAGTGCTATGTTGCAACGTGCAAACGGTTTTACGATTTTGAGTATGACGGAGTGATGTATCGCCGCGTAGAGCGTAAGCCTGATATGGAAGTAGTACAGATGAGAAATATATGGGTGACATCCGTGGAACAGACTGTTGTAGACAGTATCCGTGATTTTGAAAAGATAGCAGGTCTTGAGGAAGTGATACGCTGCATGATGCTTGTGCCGGGATTGAATGAGCAGAAGGTGCTGGAATGTTTGGTAAGATACAACAATGGTTTTCTGTATCAGAAATGTGGATACCTTTTTGAGGAAATGCAGGAAGAATTTCACTTTTCAGCCAATTTTTTTGAGGCGTGTGAGAATGGTTCCTCTGACGCAAAGCGTTATCTGATGAAGGAGTCGCAGGACAATGTATTTCATAAAAAATGGAAGCTTTATGCACCGGCTTCGCTAAAAGGACTGATAGATAAGGGGGTTGATGATTATGATGCAATGGGATAGATTAACTCTTGGCAGAATGGCTAAAGAACTGGGTTTTCCGAGAGATACACTGGAAAAGGTATGCCGTCTGGCAGATGTGCTGAAGTTTATGGAATCGGATGAGCTTTTATCAGAAGGGATTGCCTTAAAAGGCGGTACTGCCATTAATCTGACAATTTTTGATTTGCCAAGACTTTCGGTGGATATTGATTTGGATTATTGCAGAAGTATTGGCAGAGAAGAAATGCTTGCAGACAGGGAGATTATCACAGACAGAATCAGCAAGTATATGACGGCAAACGGATATGTTTTGAGTTCGAAATCAAAGAACTATCATGCTCTGGATTCCTTTGTGTATGAATATGTGAATTGTGGTGGGGTAAAGGATAATCTTAAGATAGAGATTAATTATATGCTTCGCTGTCATGTGCTTCCGGTTGCAAGAAGGGAAGTGAAGTTGCCATGGAATGAGGAGAAGCTTACGGTGCTTTCTGTAGCACCATTGGAGATATTTGCTTCAAAAACGGTAGCATTACTTACAAGAACGGCTCCACGAGATTTATATGACATGCATAACATGGTTAAATTTGGACTGTTCGATGAAAGTGAGGAAGCAATGCTCCGGAAATGTGCTGTGTTCTATAGTGCAATCGGAGCAGCACAGCCACCGGAAAAATTTGAGCTTGATAATATCGGAAAAGTGTCATCCCAGCAGATTAAGAGAGATCTGGACCCGGTGCTTCGAAAGGGAGAACGATTCGATTTGGATTTTGCACAAAGGGAAGTAAGAGAATATCTTGCGTCCATTCTGGTGACGACAAAGGAGGAAAAACTGTTCTGGAAGGCTTTTTCAGAAGGGAGCTATTATCCTGACTGGGTATTCGGGGATAGTAATGAGCTTAGAAATGTGGCAAAGCATCCAATGGCATTATGGAAGTGCAGGGACAAGGAAGAAGATAAGAAGCCTTTGGAGAAAGGTAATGCAAGGAGAATGTAATACAAACCGTAAAACAGAATAGAGGAAAAGAGTAAAAACTGTGAAACAAAATGGTTCAAATGAGCCTTATGTGTTTGACAGTTTTTTTATTGCCCTTTTATCCGTATAACGATTTGTATAACAAAAGGCAGGATATTGGCAGAAAGTGTATTACATTTTCGCTGGTAGTCCTGCCTTTTGTTTTACAGAAATTCATCTGAAAGGATGGATTCCTGTGATATATCGGTATAAATATCGGGGTTTTAGGGGCTTTTGCCCCTAACAAGATTGGAAACGCATTGCGATTTCCGTATCTAGCAGCAGTTTTTATCTGAAAGAAATTCTGTTCACAGCGTTAGAGGAGATTTCTGTGAGCAGAAGGAGTGTAGAAACGATTGGAATGATTGGAGGATTTTTAGATGGAGAAACAGATAACGAAAAAGAGTACAGCAAGGCAGAACCGGACATTCAGGCTTTCGGAGTATGAGCTTCGCAAACTGTCGGAGGATGCCAAGGCTGCCGGAATGAATGAGAGTAGGTATCTGCGTGAGTTAATTGTTCACGGTGGAGTGGATGCAACCCACGCAGAGGACAGAAGAAACCTTATCCGTCAGATTAGCGGTATTGCAACTAATATCAATCAGATGGCAAAGCATTGTAATGAGTCAAGTTGGTTTGGAAATGTGGATGTGCTTAAGATGACACGGGCACTGGAAGAGGTAATAAAACTGATGAAGCAGTTGGTAGAGAGGTGGCGATGAGTATGGCGATAACAAAGATTATGTGTATGAAGTCAGCGGAGCATGGGAATGTGGCAGCGCATCTGAAGCATTCCATAGCGTATATCTGTAATGAGGCAAAGACGGAAAACGGAAGTCTGGTGGGCGGTATTAACTGCCTGCCGGAATTTGCTTATGAACAGATGATAGGTACAAAGGAAATGTTCGGGCAGACCGGAGGAAGGCAGGGGTATCATTTTATCATATCCCTAAAGCCGGGAGAAGGAACCAGGGAACAGATGTATGAGATTACCAGACGATTTGCAGAGGAGTTTTTGGGTGGTGAATATGAGGGTGTATTCAGTGTTCATACGGATAAGGAACACCTGCATGGGCATCTTGTATATAACAGTGTAAATATGGTTACGGGCAGGAAGTATGCCTATAAAAAAGGGGACTGGAAGAATGTGATACAGCCCATAACCAACAGACTGTGTGAGGAATATGGTTTGTCCATTGTTGCGGCAGAATACAGCAAAGACCCTGTGAATATGAACCGTAAGCAGTGGGAAAAGGAGCAGAGCTGGAGCGATTTTATCACGGGGGATATGCAGTATTGCAGAAATAAGGCAGAAAGCTTTGAGGAATTTATTTTTCTTATGGAAAAGCTTGGGTATGAGGTTAAGATAGGTGCCCATATTTCCGTAAAAGCAGAAGGTATGCGGCGTAGCAGGAGATTGGATACGTTGGATGAAGAATTTTCGGTGCAGAATTTGCAGAATTATTATGAGCAGGAGCAGACTTATAAGTATGTGGAGCCGCCTGTATATCATCCGGGCTATGCCTTGCATAAGAAACCGGCTAATGCTTTTCAACAGCGGTATTATGGAAAGCTGTATCGTATGTGTGTGGTGCAGAAATGTCGATTTCAATACAAGTACACAAGGTATCAGCAGGACCTTATCCGTATGAAGGAGTTGCAGAAGGAGTATCTTTTTCTGAATCGTGAGGGTATAAATGGTTGGGAAGATGTATTCCGGGCAAAGCAGAAGGCGGAACAGAGGATAGCGGATATTGATGCAAAAAAGAAGGAACTTTATAAGGAGCATGCCTGTCATAAGTATCAGTACGAAAAGGATGGGGATGTGACTGTTTATCTGTACCATGAGGCTCATTACAGGGAACAGCTGACGGAGCTTAAGGAGAGGCGAAAGGAAGTAAAAAGGGAATGTGCAACCATTAATCGTTGTATCAGTGAAAGCACCTTTGCCCATATAGAAATACCCCTTGATGTGGATGTGGAGAACCTTTATATGGTGGAGGTGCCTGAGTTTGAAGGAAGTGATATTTTGTATGTGGAGAGTGAGGTTTATGACGAGGTTGAAGTATATGAAGCAGTAAAGTCAAAATTGGATATAGAAGTCGATGAGGCTGAGCTGCCTAAAATCGATGTTGCAGAACCGGAGCCGGTTGTAGCAGAAGCATCACAGGAAGAAACGAATATGATTTCAGAAGAAATTTGCTGTGATGGCAATGAGTCGGTGGCAGTCGAACTGCCTTATGAGCTAGTAAACAAATCCCATGAAGCTGTAGATGAAGCATATACAGATTTACAGAATTTTGCTACACCTGCTATGACAAAGGAACACTACGAAATACTTACGGATAAGGAGAAGGTGGAATGGCTTGGAATAGCAGAATGCAGTGTGCAGGATGCTATTCAGAGATTTATAAGCAAGCTCAATTCCATCGGTGTTGTTTATCGGTATAGTGATGATATGTTGGATGAATTTATGAGACTGGAGTCTGTAGCTGCACAGATGAAGAGGAATGGTAAGGAGCAAGACGGTAAGAAGAAAGAAATGGCAAGGGCTTTGTAATTTGAGCCAATAGGAATATTTCATTTGTGATAAGGTACTATATTCAACTAATGATATCTAAAAATCTCTGTTTTCACTTTAATTGTCATAGAGTGTATACTTCTTATATTTTAGAAATTTAATAGGAAAAAAGTTGTATTTGTCATAGTTTAAAACTATGACAAATGGCTTGATGAAAGTATTTTGTAATAGTTGGAAGGAGAAGTATAATAAAAGTTAAATGCCAATATGAAAGGTAAACATGGGAAACACAAAATGAAGGAACACACCATAAAGACGGTAGAGTCAGGTTCGATAGCTGAAGAATTGGAATTAGAACCGGGAGACATATTGCTGTCAATTAATAGCGAAGAGATAGAAGATATATTTGATTATCGTTTTATTATAAAAGATGAATATTTAGAAGTTGCCATTCGTAAGAAGAACGGAGAGGAATGGATTTTAGAAATAGATAAGGAATTTGACGAAGATTTAGGAATAGAATTTGAAAATTCTTTAATGAGTGAATATCGTTCTTGTTGTAATAAGTGTATCTTTTGTTTTATTGACCAAATGCCACCGGGAATGCGAGAAACACTGTATTTTAAGGATGATGATTCAAGACTTTCATTTTTGCAGGGAAATTATATTACGATGACAAATATGAAAGAGAAAGATATAGACAGAATTATTCGTATGCATTTGTCACCGATAAATATATCTGTTCAGACAACGAATCCGGACTTGCGTTGTAAAATGCTAAATAACAGATTTGCCGGAGAAAAATTGAAATATTTACAAAGATTATATGAGGGTAATGTGCAGATGAATGGTCAGATTGTTTGTTGTAAAAATGTAAATGATGGTGATGAACTCAGAAGGACAATAAAAGATTTATCAAAATATTTACCATATATGCGAAGTGTATCAGTAGTTCCGGCGGGGATTACAAAGTATAGAGAAGGTCTTTACCCTATAGAAACATTTAATAGGGAAGAAGCTGGTGAAGTAATAGATATCATCGAGGGTTATCAGAGGCAATTTTATAAGGAATACGGAATTCATTTTGTTCATGCCAGCGATGAATGGTATATTAATGCAGAAAGAGAATTCCCGGAGGAAGATAGATATGATGGGTATGTTCAATTGGAAAATGGTGTAGGGATGATGCGTATTTTTATAGATGAGTTTAAAGATGCATTAGAGCAGTTAACAAATAGTAAGGAATATCCGAAATTAAGAGAGAAACTTCAAAGAGTGGTAACCATTGCTGTTGGCAAATTAACTTATCCAACAATGAAAAAATTCACAGAGCAGATGGAAATACTTTTTCCGGGATTAACAATTAATATATTTTATATTAGAAATGACTTCTTTGGTGAAACAATAACTGTTTCCGGTTTGATTACAGGGAAGGATTTGGTAAAGCAAATTAAAGAGAGACAAGACAATGGAGAAGAATTAGGTAGAATTTTGAATATTCCTTCAAATATGTTACGAATTGGGGAACAGGTATTTTTAGATGATATGACTGTTGCAGAGGTGGAAACGAAATTGGGGATGAAGCTGGTTCCGGTAGAGTCTGGAGGAAAAGATTTTATTGAAGCAATCATTAATCCAGATTATAGTATTAACAGAGATAATGGAAATTTTGTATATATACAAGCCTATGACAGATAAATTGTGAAGAGGTGCTAAGATGACTTTACAACAAATAAAATACATAGTAACGGTGGCAGAAACAGGGAATATTACGGAGGCGGCAAAAAGACTGTTTATATCACAGCCGAGTCTTACAAATGCTGTTCGAGAACTGGAAAACGAAATGCAGGTAACAATATTCAACAGGACCAATAAAGGCGTTGTTGTGACGAATGAGGGCGATGTCTTTCTTTCCTATGCAAGACAGATACTGGAGCAGGTAGGTTTGTTGGAAGAGAAGTATTTGAATGTAAAAGAGAGGCGTCCGAGATTTTCAGTGTCCTGTCAACATTACTCTTTTGCTGTAAACGCTTTTGTAGATGTCATTAAAATGTTTGATGCAGATCAGTATGATTTTACATTAAGAGAGACTCAGACGTATGAAATTATCGAGGATGTGAGTAAGCTTAGAAGTGAGATAGGTATATTGTATGTTTCTTCAAAAAACGAAGAGATTATAGGCAAACTGTTAAAGCAAAATGACTTGGAATTTCAAGAACTTTTTGTAGCTAAACCTCATGTATTTATTTATTCAAAGCATCCGTTAGCAGAAAGAGAGAGTATTGCGTTAGAAGAACTGGAAGAATATCCGTACCTTTCTTTTGAACAGGGGGAGTATAATTCTTTTTATTTTTCAGAAGAAATATTAAGTACTTTGGACCGAAAGAAGAATGTCAAAGTCCGGGATCGAGCTACACTGTTTAATTTGGTGATTGGGTTAAATGGTTATACGGTTAGTTCGGGTGTTATTAGTAGAGAACTGAATGGAGAAAATATTATTGCAAAGCCGTTGCTCGTAGATGAATATATGCGAATAGGTATTATTAGACAAAAAAATATGCCATTAAGCAGATATGGAGTATTATATATTGAGGCATTGCAAAAATATATTAAGCAGTAGAAAAGGTAAAATAAATGGAAAACGATGCAAAGAGAAAAAAGAAAAATAAATGTTTTTCAATGCGTAAACATTATGATTTTGATAAATTTTGGAAACCCGGAATGCCGGTAACGGAAGCAGATAAAAAAATGCTGGAAGAGGTTATAGAGGTCTATCACAGACAAGGCTATGTACCTACTATGAAAGAAGTGTCAAATGTCCAAAAGTTAAAATCAAGATTTAGAACATGGAATAATATTCTCCTTGCTGCCGGACTTCCCTCAAGGAATGATCCGGAGCAAAAAAGAAAACGGTTGGACACAATCAACCGGGCAAAAGAGAATTCTCAGAATATTGAATAAGGATTTCTTTTAACGCTTCTGCCGCAATCGGTAAGGAGCGTTCTTTATTCTCCACAAGAAATATTTCACGATACGGAATGGTTTCATGTAAGTGTATCTGACAGATCTCGCCAGAAGCAAGGGATTGTCTTGCCATTTTTTCGGGAAAAAATCCCAGACCTAAATTGTTTTTTACCATAGGAAGAATTTGATCTGTAGTTGCCGCTTCAAATTCCGGTTTCAAAATGAGGTGATTAGAACGATAGAATTCGTCATAAAAGCGATAAGTCATGGTCCTTTCTCCTAAGCACACAAGAGGATATGAATAAATATCTTTGATGGAAAGAGATTCATAAGATAAGTTGCTAAAAGAATTCCCACCAATAAGAATATCCTGAAACTGCATCAAAGAATATACTTTCAAATAAGCAGGTATATCGGCAGGAGAGGCAACTACTGCAAAATCAACAAGCCCCTGTTTTACAGATTCAACTGCCTGACTTGTGAGATGATTTTGAATACGGATACGAATATTCGGATGCGTTTCTTTAAATTCTTTTAAAACAGGAAGAAGCAAAAGATGCAGAGCTGTTTCACTTGAGCCAATGGAAACTAAGCCCTTTTGCAATCCGGTAAGCATTTTTATTTTTTCTTCTGCGGTTTGGAGCTGTTCAACTGCTATTTTAACATGAGAAAAAAGCTGCTCTCCTTCCGGTGTTAACGAGATTCCACGATTGGAACGGATAAGAAGCTGACAGCCTAATTCATGCTCTAACAGTTTAATGGTACGGGAAATATTTGGCTGATTACTGTGTAATGATTCAGCAGCAGTAGTCAGGTTCTTATATTTGGCAACATAATAAAAAATGCGATAATATTCATAGCTTATATTCATAGCGACTCTCCTGTAGAATGAAGTAGATATATAAAAACGATATAACAACGATATCAAACATATATTTTACATATCTTTAAGTGAAAAGTATAATACCAAATGGAAAAAAATGCAACATCATGTAGGAGGGTGGCAATATGAATAAGGATTTGACAGTAGGTAAGCCGGAAACGGTTTTGTGGAAGTTTTGTATGCCTTTGTTTGGCAGTATCATTTTTCAACAGTTATACAATATTGCAGACAGCTTTGTGGCAGGAAAATTTATCGGAGAGAATGCACTGGCGGCAGTTGGTGAGAGCTATGGTATTACTATGATATTCATTGCATTTGCCTTCGGATGCAATATAGGTTGTTCAGTTATTGTATCTCAGATCTTTGGTGCGAAAGATTATAACCGGATGAAAACCGCAGTGTATACAACACTAATTGCCAGTGCTATGTTATGTATTTTCCTAATGTTGGTTGGTATTTTAAGCTGTAGTTGGCTACTACATATTACGAATACGCCGGAAGAAATTTTTGAAGATTCTAAGTTGTATCTGGATATTTATATATGGGGATTTCCATTCTTGCTTTTCTATAATGTGGCAACCGGTTTTTTTTTGGCATTGGGAGATTCCAAGACACCTTTTATTTTTCTGGCAATCTCATCTACATCCAATGTGGCAGTGGATATTTGGTTTGTAGCAGTATTTCATATGGGAGTTGCGGGCGTGGCATGGGCAACCTTTTTGTGTCAGGGAATAAGTTGTGTGCTGGCGGTGGTTGTGGTATTTAGACGCTTATCTAAGATTAAGACAGAGGGAAAAATACAGGTGTTTTCAAATGAATTATTCCGAAAGTTCGCTGTTATTGCCATACCAAGTATTTTACAGCAAAGTTTTATTTCTGTAGGAAATATTATCATTCAAGGCGTTATCAATGGATTTGGTTCCAGTGTTATGGCAGGCTATTCCGCAGCAGTGAAACTGAATAATCTTGTAATTACATCCTTTACTACTTTGGGTAATGGTATTTCTAACTATACAGCACAAAACCTTGGTGCAGGTATTCCCAAACGGGTAAAGTCAGGATTTAAGGCAGGGGTAAAGATGGTATGGATTATCTGCATACCGATTGTTGCATTATATCTGGTGGCAAGTAATGGATTGATAGAAGCTTTCATGGATGAACCATCAGAACTTGTACTATTATCCGGTGTTCAGTTTTTGAAGATAGTATCCCCATTTTACTTTGTTATTTCAGTGAAACTGGTAGCAGACGGTATTCTGCGAGGGGCTGGTATGATGAATCAGTTTATGATTGCTACCTTTACAGATTTGGTGTTAAGAGTGGTTCTTGCGATTTTATTATCTATGCAATTTGGTTATATCGGCATATGGCTTTCATGGCCGATTGGTTGGGGAATTGCAACGGTATTATCGGTTTGGTTTTATAGGAACGGGGCGTGGAAAGAAAAAGAACTTGTATAATTAAAGAGGATGAAAGATAGAGGTTTGATATAGTTTAAAGCTATGTTAAACCTCTGCTTTTTGTATTTTTCAAATGCAGATGTGACCGTTATACTATTACCGATGTAAAAAATCATTTGTAAAATAAAGAAGAGGAGACCAACTATGTCAACAGGAATTGAAACAAAATGTATTCATGAAGGATGGAAGCCTTCACAGGGAGAGCCGAGACAATTACCGGTATACCAAAGCACTACTTTTAAATATGATACCAGCGATGCAATGGGAAAATTATTTGATTTAGAGGCAGATGGATATTTTTATACAAGATTGCAAAATCCAACCAACGATGCAGTAGCAGCGAAAATCTGTGCTTTGGAGGGCGGTGTGGCTGCAATGCTTACATCATCTGGTCAGGCAGCAAATTTCTATGCGATTTTTAATATTTGCGAAGCTGGAGACCATTTCATTGCCTCATCATCTATTTATGGAGGAACCTACAATTTGTTTGGGGTTACCATGAAGAAGATGGGAATTGAATGTACTTTTGTAGATCAGGATTTACCAGAAGAAGAATTGGAAAAATATTTTAAGCCAAATACCAAAGCATTATTCGGAGAAACAGTTACCAATCCTACAGTGTCTATCTTTGATTTTGAGAAGTTCGCCAAACTTGCACATTCTCATGGAGTGCCTTTGATTGTGGATAATACTTTTGCTACCCCTGTAAATTGTAGACCATTTGAATGGGGAGCAGATATTGTGACACATTCTACAACAAAATATATGGATGGGCATGGTGTCGGAGTAGGTGGCTGTATTGTAGACAGCGGTAATTTTGTTTGGGCGAAATATGCAGATAAATTTCCGGGACTTACTACACCGGATGAGTCTTATCATGGAATCACGTATGTAGAAAAATTTGGTAAGGGAGCTTACATTACAAAAGCAACTGCTCAGTTAATGCGTGACTTTGGTTCGATTCAGTCGCCACAGAATGCGTTCTATTTGAATATTGGCTTAGAAACATTGCATTTAAGAATGAAAAAACATTGTGAAAATGCACTTGCAGTGGCAAATTTCTTAAAAGAACAGGATAAGGTAGCGTGGGTACATTATGCTGACCTTGAGGGAGATGAATATTATGATTTGGCAAAGAAGTATATGCCGGATGGAACATGCGGGGTATTAGCGTTTGGTATCAAGGGAGGAAGGAGTGCTTCTATAGCTTTTATGGATAAATTAAAATTAGTATCCATTGTTACTCATGTAGCAGATGCTAAGACGTGTTTACTACACCCGGCAAGTCATACTCATCGTCAGTTAACGGATAAGCAATTGGAAGAAGCCGGTATTGCTCCGGATTTAATTCGATTATCAGTAGGTATAGAAGATGTTAATGATATAATTGATGATTTAAAGCAGGCTTTGGCGTAAAAATGATTGAATATTTTGTAGGAATATGATATATTAGGCTGAATTGAATATGTAGTAATCAGGTGTCGGAGCAGTTTTGTAAAAGACTGGCTCCGGTGAAAAGGGAAACAGGTGCAAATCCTGTACGAACTCGTCACCGTAATTAGGGAGTAGAAGCCGCTATATCACTGGGAAACTGGGAAGATGGCCAATGCGATGATCTTTAAGCCGGGAGACCTGCCTGAATGCTGTACAGAAACGATTGTTTCAAGCCACGAGT
>JBGVIB010000133.1:0-31120 GCA_045122835.1 Lachnospiraceae bacterium | reverse complement strand
GACACATGCTTATTAATATTCTCAGTGATTCAGTCACTGTTTGGATACGAAAGGCTCATTATGGTGGTTAAATGCCAAATATGTGCTTGACCAAATCAGTGATTATCCCTGTGCAATTTAACGCATTACAGCCCATAATGCCTGATTTGCGGAACGTTGGCTTCGGTCTGCGTGGAAGTTGCTTCGCCTGCAACCGGCGTCCGGGTAGCCACTATGATTCAGCAATCACCCACACAAACCAGAATTTAATTTCTATTCTGCATTATTCACAAGTATTTCCATTAACTCATACACTCTTTCTTTTGTCATTTCTGCTCCCTTTTGGTTCATGACCATTGGCTGCATGGAGCCGCCTTCAAATTCAGCACCAGCCTCCTTTACAGCTTGCTCTTTGGCATTAACCCAGTCACGTTCTTTAATGGTCAGTGATGCCATGTCATCTTCGTCCAGTGTATTTTGTAAGGCCTCCCAGACTTTATTTAATGCCAAATCCCAGGACTCATACAACTGTTTTGTCTTTTCGTTATACTCAATCTGTGTGAGCATGTCCGTTTCAATAGACTCCTCTATCTCTGCTGTGTCTGCTTCCGTTGAGGCAATCCAGTCTTTCACACTTTCCACGAGATCGTAGCCATTGCTTGAAAATCCGCATTGTTCTGCCTCATTATATAACCCGTAAAATGGAAGTTCTGTATCTTCTGTTGTTGAAAGATCATAATATCCCACCCATGTTCTAAATTCTTCCGGTAATTCTTCTAGTGGTGCCCCTGGTAAATAAATCAGGATATTTTTTGCACCCGTAAGTCCATATGCATCTGAATAGTAGCACAAAGTTCCATCTAAGATTTCCTCTGTTCCAACTTTATCAGCATAGCTTATTTCTTGAATCTGCATGGAATATGTATAATCATTTACCTTTTCAGGCTGTGTAAATCGTCCGGAAAAATCACTTATATATAGACTTCCATTTGGATATCCTTCTCCTGTATCACCCATATTACTATCATGATACACTCCTGAAAAGCTTCCATCAGCATTGATTGTCATTTCCGTACTCCATGCTCCAGTTCCACTGGCGAAAAGAAAATTCACATTTTTAAACTCTGCAAAGGAAAATGTATCCTCTGTAGCATCTGCATCTTGTGCCAGGCTATCATCAACCTTTTCTTCAGCATTGTTTTCTTTGACATTATTGTTTTCTTCTGTCTGGCTGTTTTCCCCTATATTATTATTTTCCTCTGTCTCACCACCTTCTTCTATATTATTATTTTCCTCTGCCTGACTACCGTCCTCTATATTATTATCTTCCTCTGTCTCACTGTTTTCTGTATCAATTACATTTTCTGTATTTGTTATGATGTTTTCCTTTTCGGACTTATCGATTCCGCAGCCACTTACACTCATCATCATCGCACCGATTAAAAGTATTACTATTTTTCTTTTCACACAAAATCCCTCTCTTTTGAATAAATATTGTAAACTAATATAACGTGACAAATTATAGCATTAACCATCCTTTACCGCAACAGAAATATCACAATCTTATCCAATGTAACACAAAGAATGCAAGATGTTCGATCCACTTTATGGGGAATTTGATATAAATTTAGTATGCGTAGTGGGCTATATATGCAAAAATTATATCAAATTCTACCGCAAAGTGGGGTGTGCAGATTGCAGGAATGAATTTTAGGACACGCTCTAGTGTACAAAAAAACAGCGGACGCCAAAGCGCCCGCCACAACTAAACTATATTCCTTTTGTTATTCCAACTTAAACTTATTCACTTCTAAGTCCAGACCATTTGCAATGTCCATATTCATTCCAGCTTCCTTGCCTATCTCTTTTACTCTATCAGTCAAATCCACTGCCATTTCTGATACATTGGTAACGCCTTTTGCACTTTCTTCTACAGCAATATCAACCGCTGCTACTGACTCTTTAATGCTGTCCATATTCTCTTTTAGCAGACCGCTTTCTGATGCAAAATCCTGCATCATCTGATTTAGACTATCTACATCTTTCTGATAGTTACCACTAGTCTCTAACAGCTTATCATATCCCTTCATCGCAGTTTTATTCATGAATGTAAGCATTTCTTCTGATTCTTTTGCCAGTTCGTTTACAGCTGTGATTACCTCTGCACTTACGTTCTGAATCTCCGTTGCTACTTCTGCGGAATAGGATGCTAAGTTACTAATTTCATTTGCAACAACAGCGAAACCACGACCTGCTTCACCGGCTCTTGCTGCCTCAATGCTTGCATTTAATGCCAGGAGATTTGTCTGCTCTGTAATATTGATAATATTTGCTGTCAATTCGCTGATTGCTTCCACAGCTTTGGATTTTTCTATTTTTTCATTGACTAAAGCTGCTATTTCGCCAGCCTGGTTCTTTGCATTATTCTGTTCTTCAATGGCATTCCGATAAATTTCTTCTGCATTTTTCATAATGACTACTGATGAACGGCTTCCTTTATCTGCATTTTTGGAAATATATTCAATCACTTCATAAATCTGGACAATGGATTCTGTAATCTGGTTCAACGATGCATTTGTTTCTTCCATTGCTGCACTCATTTCTTCCATAGTTGCAGATACATCGGAAATATTTTCTTCTGCACCAGTAAGATTTTCTGCAACGCTCCTTGATGTATCGTTTAATGATTTTGAATTGACAGAAATATTTAACATAATCTGGCGAATATATTCTAATAATTTATTTACATTGCCTGCAATCAGCTCCAATTCATCACCACTGTTAATCTCTAACTTCTGTGTCAAATCTCCTTCATTATTCACAAGGTCAAAAATTTTCTGGTCAATTACGTTAAGGCTTCGCGTAATGGCACTTACAATAAAGCTTACCAGAAGAAGGGCTCCTAACAGGCAAATACCTGCGACAATTAGCATTTGCTTAAAAGATTCATTTAATCTCTCTGTTATTGTAACTGCATCATAATCACATCCAAGAGCTGCAATTACATTGCCTTCGCTGTCAAAGATTGGCTTATATGCAGACACCAGATAGCCATCATCTGTAACATCAATGTAATCCTGCACATATTCCTTTCCCTCAAAAACAGTTTTCAATTCATCATAAGATTCCTCAAAAGTTTTTCCATAAGGTTCTTTATGCTCTGTCGTATCGGTATCAATACCATAATAAACCTGTGTTCCATCTGTATACAAGGTATACAGAAACTTTATTCCACAACTTTACTGAACTTCACTCATCTCTGCAAGGATAGTCTGATATTCCTCACTGCCCTCACAGCCCGGTTCCAGCCCTTTTAACAGCTCGGCATCAATCGTCTTCAATGCCATATCAGATGCTACGTCCGCCTGCTCCACCCCCATTGCTACCATTCCGTCATTAATCTGCTTATATGAATTCAAACCTATAATCAGGCAGATTATTATGATTATTATGCTTACCGGCAACAGGATTTTCTTTCTTATGCTTTACTTTCTTGTCTTGTGTCTCATAAAGTAGTCATCTTCTTTCTTAAGCGTGTTGTTTAAATTGTTATCATTTGCTAATATCACAATTTCGAAAAAGCCAAGCTATGTAACTTTTTCCAAAATGTTATGCAAACTCTCCTTTTATATATCGGCACACGCTCTTCAAAAGTTTATGATTTTAAAACAATTTTATTATTCAAGAAATCTATCCACTTCCACTTTCCCAGCTTCTACCGTAATCGTCACCGCCCCAGCATCCTGAGTATTATACACACGGCACCCAGCCTGCTTCAGGGTGTTAATTGTCACTTCTGCCGGATGTCCATAAGAATTATCCACGCCACTAGATATCAGGGCAATTGCCGGTGTAAGCTTTTCTACAAAGGCTTCACTGGTGGCAGTTTTTGAACCATGATGGCCAACCTTCAATACTGCCACAGGTGTACAGGCTTTCTGCTTTAGCAGATACTCTTCTGCCTCCATTCCTGCATCACCTGTAAACAGCATGGAAAAACTCCCCTCCTCATATCGCCAGATAAGGGAACCTTCATTTTTGTCTTCCACCGTTCCCTGCTTTGGGTACAGGCAGGTAAATATTCCCTCTCCTTGCTTTAACCTCATTCCCTGTGTGCCGTATACCACTTTACTCCCCTTTGCCACCGCTGCACGTTGTAATGCCAGCCCATTTTTATCATCCTCTTCAGGCTCTGGAAAAATGAGACACCCAATCTCAATATCTCCTTCCTCAAGCATCCACAAAATCCCATTCATATGATCATTATCCGTATGACTGATAATCACATAATCAAGCTGCCAGACTCCTTCCGACTGCAGATAAGGCTCAATCCGGTATTTTCCCACTTCGCTGATATCACTACTTCCACCATCCATTAATACTGTCTGATTGCCTGACCGAATTAAGAAACAGTCCCCCTGCCCCACATCCACCATAGTAATTTGCGTCTTTTTATCAGGAGAATACAGCAGGATAACAGGCAATAATATAAGCAACAGACCGCATAATACCCGCACAAGCACACTCCCAGGGGGAAGCTTTCCATGCTTCTTTCCCTTTTCCTTTCGTCCAAACCGATGTAAAAGAAAAACTGCAAGCACCAGCACAACATAATACAAGACAATTCTCCATCCCTCTGGTTCATGAAATTTAAGAATGGCAAACGGCAAATAAGAAAACACCTTACACACCTGCTCATAAAATTTCAAAATAATCACAGCCACCCATGCCGCCACATTATCCACAAATGCTATGCCGCCAAATAAAGATATTACCATCCCACTTGTAGCCACCAGACTTACCAGAGGCAGAATAAACAGGTTAATCACCATACTATATAGGGGATAGCTGTAATAACAGGACACAAGCACAGGAAAGGTTGCAAGCTGTATAGATACGCTTCCTGCCAGATTTTTTGTGAATTTTTTCTTTAAATTAAGTACCTGCTCAAACACTGGTTCTATGGCAGCCAGTGCTATGACAGCACCAAAGGATAACTGAAATCCGGAATGGTACAGATACAATGGCTCTTTTAAGAGAATAAAAATCCCTGCCAGGGATATGGCGGACAGCATGTCATAGGTTCGGCCTGATATTTCTGCTCCTAACATCACCCCGAACATAACAACTGCCCGGACAGTAGACACCCCAAAACCAGTAATCATTCCATAGAGAAATAATATGACAAAGCCTGAGACTGCTGAGGGAACATATTTTCCAATGCATTTTCGAAAAAACTTATACACTGCCATTCCGATTAGGGATACATGAAGTCCGGAAATACTTAAAATATGTAAAATTCCTCCATTACGGTACAAATCCTTTACCTCATCCTCCAATCCACTTTTATCTCCCCACAGCATGGCGGTTAGAATACCAGCTTCTTTTTCTGGAAGATAATAGTATATATTTTCTTTATACTGCTTTCTCAGTCCATAAAGATATTCCGCTACTCCAGGTTCACCATGCAAATATTCCACAACTTCTCCCTGCATACGGTAATCTATCCCCATGGTCCGATAATAACGTGCACTATTAAATTGTCCTTTATTTCTTGGGATTTCTAATTGATACATCGTTCCCTGAATGGTCACGGTGCTGCCGATTGGACAGATAATTTCGTCTTCTGTAGTTACGATTATCTGTATATCTGATGGTACTTCTTTTGAATCCTTCCATACCAGATTCCGCAGATAATAGGTTTGTTTGTTATTCTTTGTTTCACGGTTATACACATAACCTGTCACTTCCACTTCTTCCTTATTGTCAAATAGCAGGCAACGCCCGGGAAGGCTTCTTCCCGGTATTGCCTCCTGCCACGTACTTAAGAAAAGAATTCCTATTAGAAAAAGTGCAAGGACACATAATGGTCTTTTTCTCAAATTCTTATTCCTCACTTTTACTTTCAACAATGTCCAGATTACGAATTAGCGGTGTTGATAAATTTATCTTATTGCGATATTTCAAATTGGAATCTCCGTTAATGGAAATTTGTACATTATTTACAGAGTTTAACTCTACCAGCGAATTAACTATAGAATATACAACCACGTCTTCCTTTACCTCTAATCCCTGCTGTAAAAATCCTTCTGTTAAATTCACATAACATGTTCCATTTTTTACAGAAACACTGATAATTTTTGTATCTGTTGGTATGGTTTGGCAAGCTTCTGCTCCACTGTCATCCTCGCTAGATGGACCTGACAGCAATTGTTCTACCACCAGTTTTTCCAGGGAAACATTAGTGTTATATGTCAGCTCCCTCACAACAGGAATTAACTTATCGCCCTTGGCATCAGCAAAATAAAGAATAACCTCTGTGGTCTGGTAAGTCTTTCGCTCACCATCCTCATTTTCTAGAAAGCTTTCTCCATTCATAATTCCTACCGCCTTGTCGCTGCTATTTAACAATGGCTGGTCATTGACATAGAAAGAAATTCCTTCTACTCCCGGCACCTGCAAAAATGTCTTAACAATAGCTGCACGGCATAAAACCTCTGTTGTGGTATCCATATTAGAATATGCATCATTAAAATAACATTGTAGCTGTTTTTCTGCTATTTTATAACTTACCAGCTTCACATCCTCCGGCACCGCAGCAGCGCCTCTATGAGGTGTCACTTTCAGTTCCTTAAAACATTCCTCTATGAGCTTATCTGATTCAAAATCTGAATGTTCATATTCCCTGGATTCTAATGTAGTTTTATCTCTATCTAGATAGTAAATTACAAATCCGTCTTTTTCTCCGTCTTCATCACTGTTAGAACAACTAGCAAGAACCAGACAGCAGATGCAGAGCAGCACCATTATATATCGTTTCATATGGTTCCTCCATTCAACATTAATTTGCTTATATTAATTCACCACATAGGTGAGAGGGATGCGAACGGTAAATGTGGTTCCTTCCCCTTCTACACTGTCCACCTTAACGGCGCCGCGGTGCATTAATATAGCACTTCTTGTAATGGCAAGTCCCAAACCGGTACCACCAATTTCTCTGGAATGGGACTTATCCACACGATAGAAACGTTCAAAAATTCTATCCACAGAATCCTCTGGTATACCCACACCGGAATCCTGTACTTTCACATAAAAATATTTGTGATCCGCATTTAGGGATACATGAACCCATCCATTATCAATATTATATTTGATTGCATTTTCCACCAGATTGTTAAAGGCAAGTGATAATTTCACTTCATCCACTTCAGCGGTCACATGGCGGAAGCTCTCAAATAACACTTCAATGTTACGCTGCTTTGCAATGGGCCGCAAACGCTTTAGAATTTTTTCAATCATTTCATTGACATCTAACACAGTTACGTTTAAAGCTACTGACGTTCTGTCCATCTTAACAAGGGACAACAAATCTGTTACTATCTGGTTTTCCCTGTCAATTTCCTGTACGATATCGGTAAGGAATTCCTTATACAATTCTGCCGGTACTTCCTCCTGCATTAAGAGTGAATCCGCCAACACCTTCATGGAAGTAATTGGTGTCTTTAACTCATGGGACACATTGGATACAAATTCCTCTCTGGACTGGTCTAACGTACGCATCTTTCGAATCAATCGGTTAAAAGCTTCTGCAATCTGCTCTGTCTCTTCATACTCGGGAGCAGATAATTCATTATCTAAAATTCCTTCCTCCCAAGTGTCTAATGTTGTTCCGATTTTTGTAATGGGGCGTACCAGATAATAAGCCAGACCAAAAGCAACACCAATAGTAATTAACAAAATTTCTACTGCAAGCACATGCAATTTATTAGAAAGTGTCTCCAAAATTGTACTCATTTCATCTATGGATGCGCTAATAATAATCACACCAAGAATTTCCTTGTTCCCTGTAGTATTTTCTTTCATAATAGGAACCGTCATTCCAATATAATAATTATCTGCATCATAAGCAGAGATCGTCTCTCCCCGAAAACAGCGAATTACATTCTTTGCAATGATCGTTTTTCCTTCATCCAACTCATAAGTATCTTTTATAATACAATAACTTTTATCAACAATCACAATACGTCCATTATAGCTGGAAGAAATCTGTTCTAATTCTGTATTCACAAGCTCAGAATCCTGACTTTTTAAATAATCATTACTAAGTATCAGGTTGGATATCACATTGCACTGTGCCTGTAAGTCAATGGTCTTTGCCGATACTGCCTGACTCTCATAGCTATGTAACAGCACTACCCCCATAATGATACTCGGCATAACGCCTAACAACACCAATATCAATGCTATACGGAATTTAAAGCTGCGAATTAATTTAAATTTTATTTTTTTGCCATGTAGAAACAAGATCCCCCCTCCTAATTTGCATGGAAATAGTAGCCTACACCCCACTTTGTATGGACATATTTTGGCTCACTTGGATTATTTTCAATCTTCTCCCGCAGTCTTCGGATATGCACATCTACAGTCCGCACATCTCCCGGATAATCTGCTCCCCAGATAAGCTTTAATAATTTTTCACGGCTGTATACGGAATTTGGATTGGTTACTAGCAATTCTAATACATCGAATTCTTTGGCTGTCAGATTAATTTCCCTGCCTGCAATAAACAATCTCCTTCCATCGCAGTCTAATCTCACATCACCGCTTTCGATTATATGCTCCTTTACTGTGGCATTTTCCTTTGACGAACCAGTTCTTCGCATAATTGCTTTAATTCTGGCTTTGACTTCAAGTATATTAAATGGCTTGGTTATGTAATCATCCGCTCCATACTCCAATCCTAATATTTTATCCATATCTTCACCTTTTGCAGTCAACATAATAATTGGCACATTTGAAAATTCGCGAATTTGTTGACATACCTCTAATCCAGACAGCTTCGGAAGCATTAAATCAAGCAAAATTATATCATACTTATTGTCACTTGCCTTCTGCAGTGCTTCCTCCCCATCATAGGCGCAGTCAACCTCCATACCGTCCTGCTCCAAACTAAAACGGATACCTTTTACAATTAACTTTTCATCATCTACAACCAGAACTTTTTTGCTCATTCCTTTACCTGTGCTCTACGCTTTTCCTTTCACTAATTTACACAAACATATTGACTGATTCTATTATAAATGCCTTCTTTTATGCCAGGGATTTCCATAAGAGACTCTACTGACTGGAAGCTTCCATGTTCTTCACGATATGCGATAATCGCTTCCGCTTTGGCTTCTCCAATACCCGGAATCGTCATTAACGTTTCCTTATCTGCACGATTGAGATTAATTTTGCCATCCGATGTGTTCTCTGAAGCTTCCTCAGAGGAGGAATCCGGCACAATTATCTGCTCGCCATCAGCAAGCAGCCTTGCCTGATTAATATTTGCCGACACCCCATCCTTAGAAATTCCTCCAGCTGCTTCTATGGCATCACAGACCCTGGAGCCTTCCGGTACAGAATACACACCCGGATGAACCACAGCACCGGCTACATCCACTACAATCATAGCTTCTTCCTCATCTTCAGACACAGATATTTCCAGTTCTTCGTCCTTCAAACCCCCGGCATCTGCACCACTGGTATTCTGTGTAGTTTCAAAGGTTTCCGATTCTTTGGGAGCCTTACAACCTGCCAGAAAAGACAGAGCCGACATAATCATGAGAATCACAATTGTTTTTCTTTTTATCTTCATTCTTCCTCCATTCCGGAAGAAACAATACTTATCAGACGTTTTTTATTGTAACTGACTTTTTTTCGTATTACAATACCCAAGATGTAAATATTTTTTATTTCCATTTAAAAATAGTCACACCAACAATAGCAATTGCCATTCCAATTGCTTTACGCCACTCAAATGGCTGCTTATCTACACCAAACAAGCCAAACAGTTCTATGCCGTATGCTACAAGAAGCTGGGAAATAACAATGAGCATTGCGGATCTTGCCGGTCCTAAATCTGTCATACTCTTAATGACAGTAATGGTAATCAATGCACCTAACACACCGCCTAACAGGGAGTATTTGCGCTCTAACGTAAGTAGTCCTGCAAAACTGGTTCTGTCACAGAAAAACCACGATATAAGACACACTGCCAGAGCCGAAAATTGCACAAAGGCAGCGGATACCCAGATACTGGTATTCTTAGTAACTTCTGTATTAAAAATCCCCTGAACACTCATTAATGCGCCAGATAAAATGGCAATCAAAAAACCCATCATAGACAAACCTCCTTTTTCTTTAGTGTTTCTCTACAATAGGTTTTTATTCATTACGATTAATTTTACAAACCAGTCAACGCTTTTTCTACGCTTTCTAATTCTTCCTTTACCACATCTTCTACCACAATGGTATCCTGTTCTTCTGCTCCACTACTCTTTGAATCTGAAAGCCAGATATTTGCAAAGGCAGCTTCTAATCGAAGCAAAATCGTATCTGTCAGCTTTGTTTTTGGTATTGATATAGAATTTTCATACTGTTCATACACACCTGCCACAACCGACGAATTATCTTTATTACAGATTTTGGCACTAAATACACCTGTCTGCTCATAAAGGAAATCTGCATATTCGTATGTTAAAAATTCAGCAAATGCTTTTGCAGCTTCTTTTTCCTCTGAAAAATCATTGACTACTACAGCTGTAGTCTCAGACATCGGACAGGTTGCTAATTCCTCTGTCAAATCCGGCATAGATAAGAGCCCATAGGAAACCGGTTCCGGAAGCTTTTCTTCTCCACTGGCATCTCCAGCTGATATTGCCGCTGCCTTTTCTGCATTCTGCTTATCAATTTCCTTCAAAGCATCGGTTTTTACCACCACAAAAACAGTCTTGCCATCTGCAAATTCATCTACAATATCTTTATAGGTAAGGGAGGACATATCTAAGGCAAAGTATTCTTTCATGTTTTTAAAATACTGCATTGCCAAAAGGGACTTTTCATTGGCAATATCAATGGTATCTTCCTCACCTGTCTCCCCACCAATCTTCATATACGCTCCAGTAAAAAAATAATTGCAGAACACATCGGACACATCCCACTTAAACACATTTTCCACGCCACTCATCCCGTCAAAGGAATCAGAAAATTCCAGCACATCTTCAAAAGTGGTTGGTATAATAGTTTTCTCTGCTGTTTCAATCTGTTCCGGAATACTATCTCCGTCCACATCCACCGTATCTTCCTGTGTCAATACCTCAACCGTAGTTGCATTGGTATTATACAGAAAAATACTGGTATCAAAACCCAGGGGATATGCGATGTATTTTCCATGATATGTTACACTGTCAAAGGCTGTGGAGGAATATTCTGCCTTATGTGCTTCAAAAAAGGAGGCATTTCCTTCCCCAGCCACACCCTCTGCATACAAATTAGATAGTGTTTTGTTTTCCGTCAAGAAAGCATCCGGTGCGTCTTCTGTTCTCTGAATCACTGCTTTTTCTAATTCCCCTGCATATACAGATTGGTTGCGGTAATGCAGCTTCACATCCACACCTGTTTTTTCTTTGTAGGCAGCTGCTGCGCTTTCTAAATAGGGCTGATATTCCTCTGCCGTATACCAGAAATCCAACTTCTCACAAACAGAACCTGTCTGCGCTGTGTCTTTGCTCTCTCCACTGTTTGCCGCATACAGTGTCATCCCTGCCGTTATACATCCTACTGCACATATTTCTATAAATCTTTGAAATTTACTCAAAACAGTTCTCCCTTTTTTTATAATGAAAGGCTTTTTTCTAAAATTTCAATCATTTCATCTACATTTTCTTTTGTAATGACAAGTGGTGGTACAAAACGTAATACATTAGAGCCTGCTGTAATAATCAGAAGACCATTTTCAATGGCTTTACTTACAATCTCACCAGGCACTTTACCTTCTACTACTAATCCCTGCATCAGGCCTTTTCCACGGCGTGCTGTCAGGAAATCATATTTCTCCACCAGTTCATCTAATCTTTGCTCTAAATACGGAGCAATCTCGTTTACATGGTCAATCACATTCATCTTCTCAAACAAATCAAACACCACATTCACTGCTGCGCAGGCAAATGGATTACCACCATATGTAGTACCATGGTCACCTGCTACTAGAGAAGCATTTGCTGTTTTTTCATTTAATACAAACGCACCAACCGGAGCTCCACATCCTAATGCTTTTGCAACAGTCATAATATCTGGTTCAATTCCATACTCCTGCCATGCAAACATGTTTCCAGTACGTCCCATGCCGCATTGGATTTCATCTAAGATTAACAGGATGTCCTTTTCTTCACAGATTGCTTTTACACCTTCTAAGAATGATTTTTCAGCCGGATAAATTCCACCTTCACCTTGAACAGTTTCCATAATGATAGCACATGTTTTATCTGTCACCTGTGCTTTTACGCTTTCTAAATCGTTAAATTTTGCAAATTTCACATTGCCGATTAATGGCTTAAAGGCTTCCTGATATTTTGGATTACCAGTAACAGAAAGTGCTCCCATACTTCTTCCATGGAAGGAATGCTCCATAGCAATAATTTCATGGTCTGTAGAGCCATCCTTCGTGTATGCATATTTTCTTGCAGCCTTAATAGCTCCTTCAATGGCTTCTGTACCGGAGTTCGTGAAAAATACTTTGCTCATTCCGGATGCTTTTACTACTTTTTCTGCAGCAGTCACTGCCGGTACGTTATAAAACAAATTTGAGGTGTGCATCACCTTATCAATTTGATCCTTTAATGCAGTGTTGTACTCCTGATTGCCATAGCCTAAAGCATACACAGCAATACCTGATGCAAAATCTAAATATTTCTTGCCTTCCACATCATACAGGTTCACGCCGTCACCTTTTTCGATTACAAGTGGAAAACGGTTATAGGTATGTAAAATATACTCTTCCCCAAGCTCCATATATTCTTTACTATTCATGATAAAACCTCGTTTCTCCTTCGCCTAAAATAGCGGTACCAATTCCTTTGTTTGTAAATATTTCAAGTAACAAACAGTGTGCAATTCTTCCATCTAAAATATGTACTCTTGAAACTCCGTTTTCGATAGCGGAAATACAGTTGTTAATCTTTGGAAGCATACCTCCACCAATATTTCCATTACCGATTAATTCTCTTGCTTCTTCAATTGTCAATTCAGAAATTAAACTGTTCTTATCGGAAGGATCTCTCATAACACCTTCTACGTCTGTAAGGAATGCTAATTTTTCTGCATTCATTGCCTGTGCAATGGCACATGCAGCATCATCTGCGTTGATATTATACATATCAAAATTCTCATCTAAACCGATTGGTGCAACTACCGGAAGGAAGTCCTTCTCTAACAAATCCCACAATATTTTTGCGTTGACATTTGTAATTTCTCCAACAAAACCGATGTCTTCACCGTTTGAATATTTCTTTTCTACGCTTAACAGTCCGCCGTCTTTACCACTGATTCCAATGGCTCTTACGCCTAACTGCTGGATTAACTGTACTAATTCTTTGTTGACTTTACCAAGTACCATTTCCGCAATTTCCATGGTCTCTGCATCGGTTACTCGTAAGCCGTTTACGAATTTTGCTTCTTTGCCGACTTTACCTACCCATTTGCTGATTTCTTTACCACCGCCGTGGACGATGATTGGTTTGAAACCAACTAATTTTAACAAGGTTACGTCCTGAATTACGTGTTTTTTTAATTCGTCATCTACCATTGCGGAGCCGCCGTATTTTACTACGATTACTTTGCGGTTAAAGCGCTGGATATATGGAAGGGCTTCGATTAAGACTTCGGCTTTTTGTAAATATAAATCCATTTCTTTGTTTTCCATTGTGTGCTACCTTGTGACTGCTAATGCGAAATTTAACAGTCAGTTCCTTTCTTTGTTTAACTATATTAGGCTCCCCGTCCGTGATTAATTAACTGCGGTAATCCGCATTAATCTTGACATAGTCATATGTCAAATCGCAACCCCAGGCTGTGGCTGAAGCTTCGCCCATCTTGATGTCTGCGATGGCAGTAACTTTTTCTTCGGATAAAATCTTCGTTGCTTCTTCTTCACTGTATGGAAGTGCTACACCATTTTCGATGATCTGCAGCTTGCCGGCTGCGCTTTCGAAGTAGAGGTCCACCTGCTCCGGATCAAATTCAGCACCGGAATAACCCATAGCGCAAAGGATGCGGCCCCAGTTGGCGTCGTGCCCATAGATGGCTGCCTTGGTAAGGCTGGAGGTTACAATAGATTTACTCAAAGTTACTGCCTGCTCTTTTGTCTCGGCACCCACTACTTTTACTTCAAATAATGCAGTCGCACCTTCACCATCTCCTGCTATCATTTTGGCTAATTCTTCGTTTACAAAGTTTAATGCTTCACAAAAGTTTTTGTAATCTTCCTCTTCTGTCACGATTTCTTTGTTGCCTGCCATGCCATTTGCAAGAAGTAAAACAGTATCGTTAGTTGATGTATCGCCGTCTACGGATACCATGTTGTAGGTGTCGTCTACGGATGTGCTTAGTGCTTTCTGTAATAATTCTTTGCTGATGGCAGCATCGGTTGTGACAAAGCCTAACATGGTGCACATATTTGGATGAATCATGCCGGAACCTTTACACATTCCGCCGATATGTACAGGTGTTCCTGCGATCTCTACTTCTACTGCTACTTCCTTTGGCTTGGTGTCTGTTGTCATAATGGCTTTTGCTGCCATGTGTGCTGCTTCTCTGCTGTCACCTAAGGCTGGTACCATCATGTCAATTCCTTTTCGTAAGGTGTCCATTGGAAGCTGCATACCGATTACTCCCGTTGAGGCTACTAACACTGCATGTTCTGGAATATTCAAAACGTTTCCTGCTTTTTCTGCTGTCTCCTTGCAGTACTGCATGCCTTCCTCTCCAGTACAGGCATTGGCAATGCCGGCGTTGATGACTACCGCCTGGACATATGGTGCGTTATAGACTAACTCTCTGTCCCATTTTACCGGAGCTGCTTTTACAATGTTTCTTGTAAATGTTCCTGCTGCCTTACATGGCTGTTCGCTTACTATCATTGCCATATCGTTGCGGTCTTTGTATTTAATTCCCGCTGCTGCATGTGCTGCCTTAAATCCTTTTGCTGCTGTTACGCCGCCGTCTATTACCTTCATACCTGTATCCTCCTTATATATTAAATGTAGTTTTATTTTCTTCTGATAATGTAAAATCGTAATAGTTTAAGTCTTCTCTTTTGTTCCATTTGATGTCTTTCCAGAATCCATTTCCAATCTCATTATTCTTAAATGCTATCAGAGAAACGGTGTTGATTCCTTCTTCATCTAATGCTTTCAGCGCAGTTGCCACCATCTGTCTGCCAAGTCCCTGGTTGCGGTAGTCTTTATCTACACACACATGGTAAAGGCATCCACGTCTCCCGTCATGACCACACAAGATGCTACCCACTACACGCCCCTCTACCACAGCAACTACGCTGGTGGTTGGATTTCTTTTTAAAAACTTTTCCACACCTTCTCTTGAATCATCAATACTGCGGATACCAAATCCATGTATGGTAAGCCAGAGTTTATACACTTCATCATAATCTTCTATGGTCATTACACGTATCATAGCTGCTCCTACTCTATAAATTTAATCCTTTGTTTTCCTCACATCCCAGCATGATGTTTAAGCACTGGATTGCCGCTCCGGAAGCACCTTTTCCCAGATTGTCAAACTGGGCAGATACCACAATGCGTTCTTCGTTGCCTGTTACATAAATCTTTAAGCCGTCCCAGCCGGATAAGCCGTTTCCTGCAATAAATCCGCTGGCTGCCACTTCGTCATCTGCTGCACTTACTTTGATGAATTGCTCTCCCTTATAAAATTCTCTGAAATATTCTAACAGAGATTCCGGCGTCATTTTCTTAGAAAGCATATCTGCATACAACTGGACAGATACTACCATTCCACTATAATAATCATCAATGATTGGAGAGAATAATGGCTTTCTTGCAAGCCCTGTAATCTTCTGCATTTCTTTTAAGTGTTTATGCTGCTGTGTCAGTGCATACTCTCTGCCCGAAGACAATTCCCTTGCTCTGTCTTCTCCTTCATAAACGGCAATGGTTTTCTTACCTGCTCCACTATAACCGGATAACGCAAAGCTGCTTACCGGATATTCTGCCGGCATAATGCCGCCTTTCACCAATGGATACACCAATGAAATAAATCCTGATGCATAACATCCAGGCACTGCGATTCTCTTTCCATTTTTAATCGCATCTCTGTGATTATCCGACAATTCCGGAAAACCATAAGCCCAGCCTTCTTCTGTTCTATGTGCAGTAGAGGTGTCAATAATCTTTACATTTTCATTTTCCACAAGACTCACTGACTCTCTGGCTGCATCATCCGGCAAACATAAGAATGTAATATCAGATTCGTTAATTAATCTTTTTCTTTCATTTACATCTTTTCTCAGTTCCTGGGAAATTGTTAATAATTCAATATCATCACGTCCCTGAAAACGTTCATGAATACGCAATCCTGTTGTTCCTTCGCTTCCATCAATAAATATCTTTGTTTTCATAAAATATACCATAACCCTTTCCCGGCTCTGTCTATGTACCGGACATGCTGTAATTTCGTTTCTGTTTTCATAACTGTTTCGTAACTGTTTTCTATGTAGTTTGCATTATGCAACTTGCATTATGAAGTTTTCATTATGAAGTTTGCATTATGAAGTATTCATTATGAAGTTTTCATTATGCACTTCCTGATTTATGCCATACTCCTTTATATGCAATTTATAAAATGTAAAAATAGGCTCAAAGACTTATTACACATATGTCTTTGCCTATTTCTAACAGTTACAAAAACACATAATATTTTTATTGTATAACGAAACTATGCTTTCGTCAATAAGTGTTTGCTTTAGTTTTGCATGATTATACATCTTTTATGCATATTATGCAATACCCTGTTTTTAAATTGTTTTTCACCGGATTTTTTCAATATATTAAAGTAGATAAGTATTTTATCGTATTTGAAAAAATTATGGCATTTCCCATTTTCCTCCTTGACGTTTCATACAGAAATGATGTATATTATACATGCAGATTAGAAAACTTGTCAGATTTTATATGTTTCTGACTGGTGAATAAATTAGACTATTATATTGGAGGTAACTGTTGAAATGAAAGAAAAAGTTGTATTAGCATATTCAGGTGGTCTTGACACTACTGCCATCATTCCATGGTTAAAGGAAAATTATGATTATGATGTTATCTGCTGCTGTATAAATTTAGGACAGGATGAAGAATTAGACGGATTAGACGAACGTGCTAAATTATCCGGTGCAGAAAAATTATACATATTAGATGTAATCGATGAATTTTGTGATGATTATGTAGTACCTTGCGTTCAGGCAAATGCTATCTATGAAAATAAATATTTATTAGGAACTTCTATGGCAAGACCTTTGATTGCTAAGAAATTAGTTGAGATTGCAAGAAAAGAAAATGCGGTTGCTATCTGCCATGGTGCAACAGGTAAGGGTAATGACCAGGTTCGTTTTGAATTAGGCATCAAGGCATTAGCTCCGGACATCCGCATCATCGCTCCTTGGAGATGCAACGAAACATGGAACATGCAGTCCCGTGAAGATGAAATTGCTTACTGCGAAGCACATGGCATCCATCTTCCATTCTCTGCAGACTCCAGCTACAGCCGCGACCGTAACTTATGGCACATTAGCCATGAAGGTCTTGAGTTAGAAAGCCCTGCTAACGAGCCAAACTATGACCACTTATTAGTATTAGGTGTAAGCCCTGAGAAAGCTCCAGAGGAAGGCGAATATGTAACTATGACCTTCGAAGGCGGTGTTCCAAAGTCCTTAAATGGTAAGGAAATGAAGGTTTCAGAAATTGTCAAAGAATTAAATGTATTAGGCGGAAAGCACGGTATCGGTATCATTGATATCGTAGAAAACCGCGTTGTTGGTATGAAATCCCGTGGTGTATATGAGACTCCAGGTGGAACTATCCTTATGGAAGCACACCAGCAGTTAGAGGAATTAATCCTTGACCGTGATACTTATACTTTAAAGAAGGAAATTGGCAACAAGTTTGCTGATGTTGTATATGAAGGTAAATGGTTCACTCCTGTTCGTGAGGCACTTCAGGCATTTATCGAATCTACACAGAAGTATGTAACAGGTGAAGTAAAATTCAAACTCTACAAAGGTAACATCATCAAGGCTGGTACTACTTCTCCATACTCTTTATACAGCGAGTCTTTAGCAAGCTTTACAACTGGTGAATTATATGACCACCACGACGCTGAAGGATTCATCAACTTATTTGGTCTTTCCTTAAAAGTTCGTGCTATGAAAATGGCTGAGGTCGAAAAAAATAAATAATTCTTGAATAAAAGCGGACGATTTTTTGTAATCGTCCGTTTTTTTGCTTGTAAAACAACGCACTTCCGTTTATACTATTACTATAGTGTACCGCTTACAGGAAGCAATTTTTTAACACACTGTTGATAATTTATATGAGCAGTTATGATGGTGGGAGTTCTCTATCGGAGGCAATATGACAAAATTAGATGAATTATTAATGCATATCAAGCATGACCATGTATACATACAAACCCATAATTTTCCTGATCCGGATGCAATCGGAAGTGCGTTTGGTCTACAATATCTGTTAAAACACAAAGGAATCAGCTCAACATTGTGTTATTATGGCAAAGTAGACCGCCACAGTACCAGAAAAATGATTGAAAAATTACATATCGACATCAAGCATATGAATAACTGCAATTTGAAACCTTCTGATGAAATTATTCTGGTTGATGCACAATGTGGTAATTCTAATTTACTAGATATTATCGGTGAAGAAATTATATGCATTGACCATCATCCTATTTTGACAGAGCCTTTCAACTATCGTTATAAAGATATTCGTCCTTCTGTTGGTGCTTGCTGCTCCATTATTGCAGATTATTTTTTTGAAAATAACATTCCACTTTCTTCAAACGTGGCAACTGCATTGATCAATGGCATCAAAGTAGATACCGCTAATCTGACACGTGCAGTATCTCAATTAGATTTGAATATGTTCTATAAGCTTTTTAATTTGAGTAAGACTAAGCTGTTAGAGGAGTTGGACCACAGTTCTCTTCAAATCTCGGATTTGAATGCATATGCCCATGCCATTCAGAGCATACAGTGTTTTGGTGATGTTTCTTTTGCTTATACAGGAAAGGGGTGCCCGGATACACTTGTGGCAAGCATTTCGGATTTTATGCTGGATATGATTGAAGTGAATTTTTCCATTGTATATTCCATTATCCGTGATGGCATCAAATTATCCATACGAAGCAACCCGGCTTTCTATGATGCAGGATTAGTCACATTACATGCTTTGAAAGGAATCGGTACCGGTGGTGGTCATTCCACTATGGCAGGTGCATTTATACCATTTAAACATTGGGATGAATATGAATTATTAGATACGATTCGCAAGCGTTATATGGATACATTAGACAATCTGTATCCAGTTCGAACACAAAAAAAGCTATCGCAATAATGCGATAGCTCTTTTTTATTCATGATCGTGGTCGTGGTCATGCTCATGATCATGTGATAAATAATCATCCAATGCTGAAGTATTTATTTCATATGTTGTAACTTTGCTGTCTACTATATTCCATGCAGAATACCCAATCCATCCTACAATTACTGCACAAGCAAGCACTCCTGCTGCTTTTATGCATCTTTTTTTCATCTTTTCGCGCTTTATCGTCTTTGCACGATTGGCTTTCTCTGCCTTATAGCGATCCACTTTTGCCTGACTCATTTATCTACCTCCATGCCAGTACCTGAATAGGATACTGTTCTTTTCACAACTATGTTTTATCGTGCACCCTTTATCTACAAAAAAAACAGATACACAACTATTACTATTCTACAAAATAATACCATAAATAGCAAGCATAATTTATACCGTAATAATAATTCCACCATCATTGGCGTACAAGCTGGATACCCCTGCTGTATCTACAATGAAAATATCCTTCCACTTTCTGCGCCTCATCAATTCGTCTTTTACCATCTCAGCCCGCTCCGGACAATTACAATGAGATATTCCTAGTATTTTATTCTCACTGTCCACTGCCTCATCTACAATATAATCCACCATCTTAAGTATTGCCTTATTGATTCCTCTCGCCTGGTCAATCTGCTCAATATTGCCTTCTTTATTGCCTATCATAACGGGTTTAATCTTTAAGGCACCTGCTACTAGAGCCTTTACAAGGCTTAAACGCCCATTTTTTCGAAGGGTATCTAAGTTTTCTAAAACAAAATACTCATTCTGTTCGTAAATGTATTTTTCTGTCTCCTCTACCACTTCCTTAAATGTCTTTCCCGCTTCCTCTAGTTCGGCAATCTTCATGCCGATTAATGTCTGCTTTACGCTTGCCCCTTTTGAGTCGAAAACATATATTTTCTTATCACTTTTTTCTTCCTCATATAAAGACTTTCCAAGCTCAGCACTGTTGTACGATCCGCTGAGGTTGGAGGAAAGTGTGACTATATAGATACGCTCTGCCTCACATTCACAGGCATTTTTATATGCTTCCGGTGACGGGCATGAAGATCTTGGGCAATTGACACTCTTTGCCACCCGGTTCAAAAAATCTTTTTGTTCAAATGTCTCATCATCTATAATTGGATAATCATCTACATACAAGGTAAGAGGAACACTAGCATAACATCCGCTTTCCTTCATCTTATCTGTCAATTCCCCGCAACTGTCTAATATAATCCTATAGTTCATGATAACCTCCATTCTGTTTCTTTATTAGACAAGATTATATTGTCCTGGTTCTGAACCATTACTTTTTTAAATATATCCATATTTCATCATGTAGTTTTCATTACTACATATGATAGCATATTTATTATGCCCTGAGAAGAGGTTTTTACTATTTTGTATAGAAAGCTTGAACCATTTTTGTTAATGCTCTCTGATCTTCTATGCCCATCAATTCTCTGGCTGAATGCATGGCAAGAAGTGGTACTCCCACATCCATGGTAAGTACTGGTAAAAGTGCTGATGCAATGCTTCCTAAGGTACCACCGCCGGCAGAATCGGAACGATTTGCAAAGCGCTGATATGGTATTCCCTCACTGTCGCATAACTGCCTTAAAATAGCTACTGCTTCACTGTCTGTTGCATAAGACTGGCTTGCCGACTCCTTAATTACAAATCCTCTGCCTAATAAATTTTTATGGGTAGGGTCAGATTTACCCGGCTGGTTCGGGTGCAAACCATGTGCTACATCAACAGACAATAGCATACTCTCTGCCATATTTTCCACAAACATATCACATTCCGGGCATAATGCAGCAGATATCTTCTCTAACACGATATTCAATATGGCTGAACCAGCTCCCTGCTTTGTCCGGCTACCAATTTCTTCGTTATCAAAGAAGCAGGCTACATTAATGCCACGTGTTCTCTCTCCATTCGTTATACTGTCTAAAATTGCCAGCACAGATGTCATATTATCCAGTCTCGGAGCTGAAAAGAATTCTTCTTTCATTCCTGTGGTTTCTGGTTTGTCTGCGTTGTACAGATTCAACTCATATTCTAAAATATCTACTTTCTTCACTCCTAATTTTTCTGCCAACAGCTTAATGAAAAATCCTTCTTTTTCCTCTGATTCTTCATACAAACCACATAGCGGCAACATGTCTGTCTGCTTGTTTAATTCTACACCCTCATTTACTTTGCGGTTCATGTGAATGGCAAGGTTTGGAATAATAAACAATGGCTTTTCAAAATCCACCAGTCGAATCTCCGGCTGAAATATATTTTCACTTCTAAGAGTAACTCTGCCTGCCATAGACAGTGGTCTGTCAAGCCAGGTGTTTAATATCATTCCACCATATGGCTCTACATTTAATTTTAGATATTGATTCTCTGTCATTTCCGGATTTGGCTTTACACGGAAGCACGGAAAATCCGTATGGCAGGCGGTAATACGAAAACCATCTCCAGATTTGTAGTCTGCTCCTACTGTAAATGCAATGAGGGTAGAGCCAAAGTGACGCATAAAGTATTTCCCACCCTTTTTTAATTGCCATTTGTTTTTTAAGAGCAATTCTTTAAAGCCTGCTGCCTCTAATACTTCTTTGCAGGCTTCTACTGCATGATATGGAGATACTGCTTTCCTAAGAAATGCGGATATATGTTCTTTCATGGTTTTAATCCTCCTAAAATCTGTATTTGCTACAATTGCCTGATATTATTTTAGTATACCACTTTATATTCGTCAGTGACAATATACCAGAGCACCCATATCAATGTAGAATACACAGATAATACTTTAGACAAGCATAATACATTGATATGTAACTGCCTTAGCAATATTATTCTGCTTGCCAGTTTGCTTCTCTTTGGATTATACTAATATAATAACTTGAAAATACACCAAGTATTCATCAATACAGTATATCAAATTTCATAATACATAAGGAGATTTTTCATGACAGGATATCATATCACACATATTAAAGATTTTATGAATAAACTACTTGTTTCAGATATTTTTGATTCGTTTCTTCTGACGGAGGGTACGGTTGTTACGGCAACCAGCTTTGTGTTAGACGGAAGGTTAAAGAAGGACTTTTTTTCGCCGGAAGAATGGGCGGAACAGCAATTAGAGAAACAGAACTATTCTTTCTGGCGTTCTTTGCGTCCTTTCTGTTTTGAACTAATGAAAGGGAAGAAAACGCCGTTGTCTTTTAAATTCGTGTTTCAGCTTGCACCTTATAATGTGGAAAAGCTGCTCTCAAAATCAGAAAGCAGCTTTACTATAGAGGATATTGGCGGACTAGTTCTCACCATTCGTTTTGAAGGTGGTAACTTAACCTGCACCACGGCCACCTCCATGAAGTTATTTTCCCTTGAAAAAACTCTGGATAATGAATGGGATGCCATGGTAAGCCGGTTCTTTGATGCCCATGAGATTGCATATACTATTGAATAATTTTTAGTTCATTGTATTCATTTCTCTAAATCAAGCCCATGGTTCTAAGCAGATATATCCAGAATGTCAGCGTAATCGCCGACAACAATGTAGATATGCACACACAGCTTGCTGTCAGCACTTCATCATTTCCCATATTTTTCGCCATAATGTAGGTAGATGGTGTAGTTGGTGCTGCCAGCATGACAACAAGTGCTACTAACTTCTCACTATCATACCCCATCTGAATGGCAATCGGCAGAAAAATAGCTGCCTGTAGCACTAATTTTATTAATGCAGAACAAAGGGTAGGCTTTAGATTCTTTACTTCCAATTTACCAACTAAAGATGCTCCCAGACAAATCAATGCCAATGGCGTAGATAAAGAACTGATATGTCCTAAAGTCTTATCAATAATAACCGGAAAATCTATTCGCAAAAGAGATACACACACACCTGCCACAATGCCAATGATAATGGGATTGGTCACAATATTGTAGCAGGCTTCTTTCACCTTTGCTCCATTTCTGCCCTTTTCATTTTTGTCCGTGCCATCCGGATTCTTATTGCCCTCAAAAGTCAACACAATGACAGAATAAATATTGTACAAAGGCACCGTTCCCACAATCATAAGGGGAGCCATTCCCGAATCACCATACAAGCTTTGTACAAAAGCAATGCCAATAACGGCGGCACTGCTTCGGAAAGATGCCTGCACAAAGGCTCCTACCATACTTTTATCTTTCATAATCCATTTGGCTAATCCCCAGATGACAAAAAAGCATACAGTAGTTACCCCTGCACAAAATACTACATAAGTAATGTCAAATACTTCTCTAAAATCTGTGGAAGCCAAATCTAAAAATACCAATACAGGCAATGCCACTACGAAAACAAACTTGTTGGCAACCTCTACAAAATTATCATTAATCAGTTTCTTCGCTCTTAAGAAAAAACCAAAAATCATGACTAAAAAGATAGGTATGGTAGCATTTACGCTGAACATAAAATTCTCAAGCATACTTACTTTTCACCTTTTCTTTCATATTGGCAGTATACATATTCCAAATCAAAATATGTCTGTTCTTCGCTTTCTGCAGTGATTTTCCAACTGTCCATTTCATCCAGATTGGTCATATAAGCATCCGCCTCAAAGGCATGATCAATTTTTGTAATAATTGCCGTATCACAATAAGGCAAAAATTGATTATAAATACTCTCACCACCAATTACATAGACACCTTCTTCTGCATAATCGGCTACTGCCTCTAATGCTTCCTCTACTGAATGAACTATGATTGCATTTTTTGCCTTAAAGTTCTTATCACCTGTCAAAATAATATTCGTTCTGCCTTCTAACGGCAAACCATTAGGAAAGGTAGCCAATGTTTTTCTGCCAGTAATCACTACCTTTCCATATGTCTCATTGCGGAAAAATTTCTGGTCGCTGGGAATACTGACTAAAAGCCGTCCATTCAGTCCGATTCCCCAATTCTTATCAACCGCAGCAATTAACTTCATATATGCCTCGCCTTCCGCCTTTAAGGTTCCACATCCAATGTATAATCTACATTTGGCATACGGAATCCAAACATCTGATAGAAATCGTCCCAATAGCCTTCCAAATCTGCAAGTTCAGTAAGATTTTCCGTATTCACCGCATCCCATCTTCTCATAACTTCAGACTGCACACGTTCTTCCATTTCGTAATCATCCATACGGATTCTGCCTTCCTCATCCACAATAGGAGCATCTACAAGAAGCTTATCGCGGAATAAACGGTCAATCTGTTCAATACAACCTTCATGATTGCCATATTCCTTCATAACCTTATAAAGAATTGCAAAATATAATGGCACAACCGGAATGGCTGCACTTGCCTGTGTAACTAACGCCTTATTTACAGATACAAAGGAACGAAGTCCCATATCTTTAAAATCCTCATTCATAGCATCAGATTTTGCTTTCAAATCTTTCTTTGCCTGACCAATGGTTCCATCAAAATATACCGGATAAGTTAATTCCGGTCCAATGTAGGAATATGCCATGGTAACTGCATTTTGCGCCAAAACACCATTTTCTTTCAACGCCTGCATCCAGTCATACCAGTCTTCTCCACCCATTACCTTAATCGTAGATGCCACTTCTTCTTCATTTGCCGGCTCGATGGAAGCTTCTGTAATTGTATTATTCTTTAAATCAAGTGACTTGTTGGTAAATGTCTCACCTACTGTTTTTAGCACAGAATTATATACAGTTCCGTCTGCCATGATTCTTCTTGGTGCTGCAAGACTGTAGACTACCATATCTACTTCACCTAAATCCTCTTTTATCATGGCAATTGTCTGATCTTTTATTTCCTTAGAAAAAGCATCTCCGTTGATAGATTTTGCATACAATCCTTCTTCCTTTGCAAATTCCTCAAAAGCTTTTGTATTATAATAACCTGGCGTTGCTGTTCTTTTTCCAAATGCTTCTTTCTCAAACATAACGCCAATGGTTGCTGCGCCACAGCCAAATGCTGCTGTGATTCTGGATGCGAGACCGTAACCTGTTGAAGCACCAATAACCAGTACTTTTTTTGGTCCTTCCATTGTTCCCTTTTCTTTTACATATGCAATCTGTCTTCCAACATTTTCTTTACATCCTGTTGGATGTGCAGTTGTACAGATAAATCCTCTTGCTTTTGGTTCGATAATCATAATTCCTCTTTTCCGCCTGATATTACAGGCTTTTGTTATATTTTAGGCTACATGTATGTATATTACTTTAACAGCTACAAATTACTAAGGTGGATAACTATCACAGATGATTTAACACGGCAATCAACTGCTGATACGTCTGGTTTACCCGCTCCAACGGTTCTGATATGCCAGCTAAACTGCCACTTCGAAGACAATCCACCAATATACTGCATTCCTGCTGTAATTTCGCAAAACTTAAATTTGCACAAAGTCCCTTCAGTGTGTGGGCATAACGAAAAGCTGCGTCCACATCCTTGTGATCTATGGCTTCTAACATCTTCTGATAAGATGAATCATATGGAAACTTCTTTGCAAGTTTCAAATATAAATCCCATCTTCCCACAAAACGTTCCACTACGCTATCACAATCAACACCACATTCCATTAATTGTTCTCTGTTGTCATCACCCATATCCACATATCCTCCATATATGAATCCTGACATTAAATTACTAAGCCGGTCAGTAACATCTATCAATGCAAACTATCATTCAAAATTAACATCATTTTTTTAATTACCCCTTTTCAATTATTCGTATTTGTATTACACTAAACTAGAAAAATGTAATGAACAGACACTTTTATTTGTTTCTTTTCTTTACATCACAGTTTAATAATCTAGTCAGGAGGTAACATGATGTCTAAAAAATGGTCAAAATTATTCTTACTCACTGCTTGTACCACAGGAGCATATGCATTGTATCAATATTACAAAAAACAAAACGCAAATTCTATTATAGACGAAAATTCCGAAGGTGGCAAGACCGATTATGAGGAACAAGAAGAAAAAGATATCTCATTTTCTTCTCATGAAAAGTCTTTTGAGCAGCCTGCAAAACGAGGCTATGTCCATATCCCTCTACATCGTGACTAAATGAAAAAAAGCTTTGCATATTCATGCAAAGCTTTTTATGTACTAGTAATATTTTATAAGTAAATTTGAACAGTGTCCTCACCATTAATTACAAAATATGCACAATATTCTTCTGGCTTAAGATAAACAGTCATTTCCTTAATATCTTTTTCACTGTTACCCATAGCTGCCCACTGCTCTTTGAATCTTGCAACTAAAGCTTCTTCGCTTAATTCAATATGCTGATACTGTAATATAATAGTAGGTTCCACAGCCTTAGTTCTTCTTGTTGTAGTCTTCTTTGCTACTGGTTCCTTTTCAGCGGTTTCTTCAGCTGCCTTCTTTGTAGTTGTCTTCTTAGCTGTTGTTGTCTTTGCAGCAGTCTTCTTTGGCTCAGTTTCTTTCTTAGCCGCAGTTGTCTTCTTTGTAGTTGTTTTTCTTGTTGTTGTCTTTTTTGCTGCTGTTTCTGTCTTAGCTTCTTCTGCCTTAGATGTTGCTTCTTTTTCTGTCTCTACCTTAGGTGTCTCTTTCTCAACAGTTGTTGCCGCAGTTGTCTTTGCTTCTGCTACTTTTTCCTCTTTTATAACTTCTGTCTGTTTTACATCATTATTAGATGCCATTGAATAACCCTCCTTATAGATAGACGCCATACATGATATTTTCTGCCCATCAGACACAGAAAAAAAATATCAACTTTCGCCGTCTTCTGCGATTAGCTATAATCTCATAAAGAATAATAACTCAATCTTGTCGATTTTGCAAGTATTTTCTATATACTTCAAAATCCAAACATAAACCATTACTTTATACGTTACCTTGTTTCTTCTTTTCTTCTAGTAAAATTTCCTTTAAGTCTAATGCACGATCCTTCATTCGTTTACCGGTTTTTAAATCGCCTAACAAACCTGCAATCATTTTTGCTGCAACATCAAACTTTCCTATCTTTACTGCTAAAGCTGCAATTATGTAATCTACAGTCTGCTCATCCATTCCACACATTGGATAGCTTTCTGCGCTTCTGGCTGTTACAAAACCATCATATGCTATACGAATACATTCCATTTCATTATTTTTTAATTCTGCTAACTCTTTTTCATTATCTGGCTGGTCTGCAATAAATTCTGCTTTTCCGCGATACATCCAGCCGGTCTTCAGACAAATATATGCTTTTTCACTGGCACGGGCTTTTTTCACCATAGCATTAGCAAGAGCCATCTTATACCGGTTAATTGCTTCGTCATAGGTGTACATCAAAAAATCTTTTTCTACAGGTCTGAAGCTTGCTGAAATGTTTTCCTGAATCAGCTTTAACTGTGGTTGCGTACAGGAATTAAAGTAACGTGTCAATGCTGCATATCCGCACTTTGGACACATAATAACACCATACTTATCACAATCAATATTTTCATATTTTGGTCTTAAGTCGTAATCAGATGATGCTAATTTTGCCTTACCGGCTTTGACCACTCTTGCTTTGAAATCCGTATAGCAGTTTGGACAACTATACTTTTTGTCAAAGAGCATTTCAATTTCTTTTTCTTCTGGTGTCTTTACCACTTCCTCTTTCTGGCCTGTACCGCTTTTCTGCTTTTCCTCTGCAAACAAATCTTTTGAATCCAGATTGCTTATACCAAATTTACCCAGTCCATCAAATAAACCCATTTTATTTTCCTCCAATTAAACATGCACTTTACTATTTTTTTCATTCATCTTATAATTTAAAAGAACTCTTTAATGAAACAATTCTGTTAAATACCAGATGTTCCGGTGTAGAATCTTTACTGTCCACACAGAAAAATCCCTGACGAACAAACTGGAAGCTGTCATAGGCTTTCACACCATCAAAACTTGGCTCTACATAGCACTTCTTTACTTCCATAGAATTCGGATTCAGATTCATGGTGCCGTCTTCGTTGTAAACACCTTTTTCTTCATCTACTAAATTCTCATAAAGACGTGCTTCTGCTTCCACCGCATACGAAGCTGGCACCCAATGAATGGTACCCTTTACCTTACGTCCTGTAAATCCGCTTCCTGCTTTTGTCTCTTTATCATACGTACAATGTACTTCAATTACATTGCCATTTTCATCCTTTACAAAGCTTTCACATTTTACAAAATATGCATGCATCAAGCGGACCTCATTACCTGGGAACAGACGGAAATACTTCTTTGGCGGCTCCTCCATAAAATCGTCTCTTTCAATATACAATTCCCGGCAGAATGGTACTTTTCTACTTCCTAGCGCTTCATTTTCCAAATTGTTAGCAACATCTAAATACTCAACTTGTCCTTCCGGATAATTATCTATAACTAGTTTAATTGGATCTAATACTGCCATCATTCTTGGTTTTTCCATTTTCAAATCTTCTCGGATACAATACTCAAGCATTGCATAATCCACTGAACTGTTTGCCTTAGAAACACCACATAATTCGATAAATTTTCTAAGTGATTCCGGTGTAAATCCACGTCTTCTAAGAGCTGCAATGGATACTAAACGTGGGTCATCCCAGCCATCAACTACGCCATCTTCTACTAACTTCTTGATATAACGTTTACCTGTCACTACATTTGTTAAATATAATTTTGCAAATTCAATCTGCTTTGGCGGATGCTCAAATCCTACCTCACGCACTACCCAGTCGTACAACGGTCGATGGTCTTCAAATTCCAATGTACAAATGGAATGGGTGATTCCTTCAAATGCATCCTCTAATGGATGTGCAAAGTCATACATTGGGTAAATACACCACTTGTCACCAGTTCTGTGATGTGTCATATGTGCCACACGATAAATAACCGGATCTCTCATGTTAATATTAGAAGAAGCCATGTCAATTTTTGCACGAAGCACTTTTTCTCCATCTGCAAATTTGCCATTTTTCATATCTTCAAACAGTGCTAAATTTTCTTCCACACTTCTATTTCTGTATGGACTATCTTTTCCAGGCTCTGTTAATGTTCCTCTATATTCACGGATTTCCTCTGCAGTCAAATCATCTACATAAGCTTTTCCATCACGAATCAGCTTAACAGCTGCTTCGTACATTTTCTCAAAATAATCAGATGCAAAGTATACGCAATCGTCCCAGTCTGCACCTAACCACTCAATATCAGCTTTTATGGAATCTACAAATTCTTCTTTTTCCTTTGTTGGGTTCGTATCATCAAAGCGCATATGAAATGTGCCATTATATTTTTTAGCAAGTCCATGATTTAAAATAATAGATTTCGCATGTCCAATGTGCAGATAACCATTTGGCTCCGGAGGAAAACGTGTGCATACGGTATCATAAACGCCCTCGCTTAAATCCTTCTCTATAATCTGCTCAATAAAGTTTTTGGAAATAACTTCCTTTTCCATTTCTTCCATGATGGTCCTCCAGTCTCATTACATTCCTCGTAACTAATCAGCACCTTCATAGGCTATCCATATCACCATAAATTACATTCACAGTAACATGACAATTCCCAGAGTCCTGCTTTGAATAGTTACCATTCTTCCATTCATAATATCACATAAATTGCATTTGTAAAAGCTTTTCTTCACGAAAATGTGGTTTCTCTACATAAATGTAAAAATTACATAGCGTATACCAATCAACACACATAAGTGCAACGGATAAAATGCATAAAATACGTATTTGTTGATTTTTTGCCCCCGTTCACCGTTGTAGAGAAATAACAATATAAAGGCCGGCCACGCCCACATTTCCGCAAGTATAAATACGGTATAAAGTCCTCCCCACACACATTGCTGAAGTGTTTTTTCACGGAACCAGTAAAGAATTAAAATCAACAATACACCTATTCCGCTGTAATCACATTGGATAAGGTTAGCCAGTATAATCCCGATAATGGCTGGTATTAACCCAATCAAAATTATTAGTTTTCTTTCTATTCCTTGGATAAATACATTTCCAATCGCGTCTAGCATATCAGAACGCTTTTGTATATATTCCATGAGCTGCATGGCAACCAATCCAATAAACAGTGTAAAAAATACATTCTGGTACTTTACATAAATAGGTGTATTAAAAAATGCCATATCAAATGGTATCTCGGAGGCTAGTGCAAAGATTCCCATTCTTAAAATATATTTTTTTCGATTGCTGGTATGTATAAATCCTTCTACCAATAAAAAGCAAAAAATAGGGAATGCCAGTCTGCCTATGCTTCTGAGTATGCGGTCCGCCCATACTAGGGTATTGAAATTACTGATTAAGGCTGCATTTTGAGATGCTAGTATCTTTTCTAATACAGCTGCACCTATATGGTCTATGAACATGGTGACGATTGCTATTATTTTCAAGTGAAATCCTGTTAATTTTTTTCTTAATGTTGTTTCTTCCATTGTTTCGCTCCATTTTTGTTATTATTGATGTACAATTATATCTTAGGGGGTTTTTCTGGAAATTTCAAGTGTGTCCATGGCCCCCTGTCCGTGAATTGGCCTCCGTTCAACCTTATGAATTTCTGGTTTGTGGGTCTAGTCATAGTCTCTACCCGTACGCCTAGTGTAAGCTGTCTGGATTGCCTAATCATATGCGTAAACCGTCCGGCTGAGAGAGGGGATGTAGCTTGCTATCAGAGGCTAGGAATTTAGCTGTAAGTGGTT
>JBGVIB010000132.1:0-20704 GCA_045122835.1 Lachnospiraceae bacterium | reverse complement strand
GGAGTTCCGGCATACAAAAAGGTTTATAAATTAACGGTGCGTGAAACAGAGTTTGAGAAAACACCTTCTAAAAAAATTAAACGATATTAAAAAAGAAACAAAGCAAATTGTCCGGCTGTTAAAAATGGCTGGTACAATTTGCTTTTTTATAGTTATTTTAGGATTTTCCTAATCCATATTTTTGAAAAACTTTTTTTAAACAGTCAGAAAATTCCATTTTTTTTACAGAGGATGAATATAAGATAGGAATACTTCCGATTTCTGTTCCATTTAATTTATAAACCTTTTTGTATGCCGGAACTCCCTGATTATATTCATCAATTATATTCTGCAAAGATGCTTTTACATCTGTAATCCCTTTTTTCTCTGCATACTCTGCATCTGGGAAAATTGCCGCTTCAATAACGCCTTCCTGTTCCCTCACAAGAATTTCCTGTACCAGACGATTGGTGCTGATTTTATTCTCTATTTCTTCTGGAGAGACATTCTCTCCATTTTTGGTAATAATCAGATTTTTCTTTCTTCCAGTCAAGAACACAAATCCCTCTTCGTCTACATAACCAAGGTCGCCAGTTGCTAACCAACCATCCTGAAGTGTTTCTGCTGTTTGTTCCGGCATCTTATAATAGCCCATCATCACACTACTTCCGCGAACCCAAAGTTCCTCATTCACTACCTTTGCTTCACAGTTAGGTATCAACTGACCAACAGCTTCCTTCTTTCTATTCCAAGCCACAGTAGTGCTGATAACAGGTGAACACTCTGTCATTCCATAGCCCTGTAAAAGATCAATTCCATATTTACCAAATAAATCTATGTACGCTGGTGGCAGATAAGCTCCGCCACTGAAAATTGTAGTAAACTGCTCTCCAAACACTTCCTTTTTTACAATTTCTACAGGAAGACCTTCTACTTCTTCTAATTTCTTTGCAAATGTCTCAATCATAAGCGGCACCATCAGTATCATATTTGGTTTAAACAGCTTAATATTCTTTGCCACTCTCATTAAAGAATCATTGATACAGATAACACTGCCCAGTGAACATCCTTTTAATATATCCATACTGAGGCAATAAGCATGATGTATTGGCAATACTGATAAAATTACACTTCTTGGTGGAATTTTCATATCCTGGCAGGTTGCATTTTCTGCAAGATTACGATGTGTCAGCATAACACCCTTGCTCTTACCGGTTGTTCCGGATGTAAACATAATCGTACAGAGCTGGTCTGGTTCAACCTTAAATTCTTTGCTTCCCTCATGCTCTTTTAATAACTGCCAGAAAGAAAGCACATTTTCATCACTTTCTTCTTTCTGCATAGAAATTAAATATTTTAGTTTCGGACAACGCTGCTTTACAATGGCTGCCACATCACTGCGAACTTCATCAACGACAAACACGGTAGCATCTGCACGGTCAACCAGTTCACATAATTCTTCTGCCGGAAGGGCTACATCTAACGGAACTGCTACACTTCCACTGTTTACAGCACCTAAATAGGATACGATCCATGGATAAGATGTCATACCAGTAATAGCAATATGACCTCCCTGCTCACCTAATGCTTCTAAGACACAACCAAAACTGTCACTGTCCTGCTTCAACTGTCCATATGTCTTTGTCTCAATTTCATCTTTTTTTACTTTATAACGAATAGCATCCTCTGCACCAAAATTCTGTTCTGCTTGAATGATAATATCGCGAATTGTACTATACATTTTAATATCCGTCCTTTTCTATATTATTCGGAAAGCTTTGTTAAATAATCGACTGCTTCCTGTACAGTGCGGATATCCGCAACCTCATGCTGGTCGATTTCCACATCAAATTCTTCTTCCAATTCTCCTAACATACTCATAAAATCAAAAGAAGTAAATCCAAGGTCTTCCATAAAACGTGATTCCGGGTGAACAGCTTCTGCTTCCACATCCACATAATTTCCAATAACTTCTACTAATTTTTCAAACATATTTCCTGTCCTCTTAGCTTTCTATTTTTCCTAACCACTCAATACCCTCACGGGTTCCTATTTTAACTAGAAATGTAACTATTCAGTACCCTCATAGCTTACCAATGTTATTATGAATTGCATTCATAATAACATGCAAAACTCCAATCGAAGCTTGCTTCGATTTGCAGAACTCACCTGCGGTGATGGATTTTTGCCTGCTACCACTACGTTTTCATACGGACTGTGCCGTTCAGCACAGTCCTGCTCTGAATAGTTACCTATAAATTACATTCATTTTTATACTAACTTGATAATATCTCCAATTGGTAAATTTGGATTTTCCACACCCTTGAACATGATTTTGCAGAGATAATAATATAAGTACTCTAGCTGCTCTCTTGACACCGCTTTTACCTGATGTTCAAAGTTAAAATCCAATCCATTATCCTCCGGACGATGCATTACTGTCAGATACATTGCCTGTGTGGTCGCTCCGTTCGGATACCATTTTGTCTTATAATGAATATCGCCCAGTTTATCCAACCCTTTTTCCTGCAAAGTCATTGGCTGATAAGTTAATGACATTGGCTCATATGTCTGACCCGGCAGGTTTTTATATACCTTGCCACGATGTGCAAAATAAGATACCGGATCATAATTTGCATAGCGGAACAATTCATTCTGCTTATCACGAATCTCGTAAATTCCTTCTAAGAAAGTCTTGTCCTCAGAAATAATAGTACGGAATGGGAATGAATGAATTCTGGTACCACCTGATTTTTTTTCTTTCAGAGTAGCACGTCTTGCTATGGTTGTGTTGATTGACACATCATCATTTCCGTTCATTTTCTGGAAATAGGTACGCAATCCCATCATTAACAGACAAACCAATGAAACATGATATTCCTCACAGAAATTCATTAAGCGTTTTGTTGGTTCTTCCTCCAGGTGGAAAATATCCAGCGCAGAATCTACAGAATCAGAAACATTAATGGCAGCTCTTGTATTTGGGTTATTAGTTCTCTTTCTCTCTCTTTCTAAGATTAAGTCACCCATGAGGCCATTGTAAATTGGTTCTGAAGTCTCAATCAGTTTCTCGAAGAATTCTGCATCCCTCTCTTTTGCCTTGCATCCCGCTTCATATGCTAAATCCTTCTGAAGCTGTTCAATATAGGAAGCCATATCCTTTGGATACGGAACACCTTCATACATAGTATTACAATATATCTCTATAATATCTCGCAGGAAGCAGATGATTGACTGTGCATCCATAGTCATATGGTCTACCAATATATAAATTCCGCTATAACCATCGCTTGTCTTAATCATAACCACACGGTTAAGAGGAGAATCCTCATGTTTGAAAGGAATCTGTGTCCATCCTCTCATGATTGTTTCTGCTTCTTCCATGGTTTTATCTGAAAAGTCAACAAACTCAATGTCACGTTCTTCTTTGTCTACTACATACTGATACCACTCTCCATCCTTATCTTTTGCAAAACGAAGTCGCATGGATTCACAGCGCTCATATGCTTTATATATAGACTGTTTTAATACATTCCAATCTAATTCTGCTTCAATAGTCAGGCTGTTTCCGATATTCAAAACCTCTTTCTTTGGACAAAAATCCAAATAATACTGGTGAAACTTCTGAGCTACTGTAAGCGGATATACCGTATATCCTTTTCTTTTTTTCATCATTTGATTGTACCTCCTATAAACTCATCCAACATGGCTTCATATGCTTTCATATCCTTATAATAACTTTCTGCGTGACTCGCACCTTCTACAATCAATTTCTTTTTCGGTGACGCGCAGTTTTCATAGATTTCATGGCACATACTGCATGGCACAAAGGTATCTGCATCGCCATGAATGAAAAGAATTGGAACTTTTGCTTTTCGCACTTCCCTTGCTGCATTACACTCATCCAGTCCATATCCCGCTTTTTTCTTATTGACAATGTCAACAATCTGCATCATTGGAAATGCCGGCATATGATACATCGTGCGCAATACATTTGTAAACACATGCTTTGGCGAGGTAAATGCACAGTCAGATATAATTCCCTTCACCTGCTTCGGAAGTTCGAGACCACTTGCCATTAATACGGTTGCCCCTCCCATAGAGGTTCCATGCATGAGAATCTGCACATCAGTTCCACACTTTTTAATGACCCAGTCTATCCATTTCATAGCATCTAATCTGTCTAGGCAACCGAATCCTATATATGTACCTTCGCTTTCACCATGAGCTCTCTCATCCACTAACAACATGCTGTATCCATGTTTCAGATAATAATCAGAAAGCGCGATATAATCACTCATTCCATGGCTTGTATATCCATGGAAACAGATAACTACTTTTCCTTCTTCCTTTCCTGGAAAATAAGTGGCATGCAACCGCAGTCCATCATGGGACTGTTCGTAAACATCTTCATGTGGCTGGTCCAGAAAATACTTTTTTCTTTCCTGAAGCATTGGCTGATACTGACTCCAATCTGTGCCTGCCATCTTCATAGTGCGTTCTACCTTCGCCTTATTGCGCTTCATGGTTCTGCGATAAAGATAAGCAGAACCTCCCGCTTCAGCTATAGCCAGCAATCCTACAACAATTGCTGCGCCTCCAATGATTTTATACATATTCGCTCCATTTCTGCATTCCGCAATACGTTATATCTATATATTATTTTCTTTTGCTATCAATTATGTTTTTCAGCTTCAGTGCTTTGTCAATGTTACCTTCTACCTTTAATTTCTGTAAAGTAACTGCAACAATCGGATCTAATTCACCTGTTGCCAGTTTCATCAAAGTTTCCGCTGAACAGATGAACATTGCATCTCTGTCAAAATATTCATATGGCTCTACATGCAATTTGCCATCCTTTGCCTCAACATAGAAAATACCTGATGCTTCGCCAGTTATGTTAAACTGATATGCCAGATGTTCTGTAATATCACTAATATCTGCTTCCAAAAATTTTCCTTTTATCTCTGAAAAAAATTCTGCATATGTCATTTTAATATCCTCCATTTTATCCTTCGACCATCGGTCGACTTTGTTATGTTTTACGATATCACTTTTTCGACCACCGGTCAATATATTTTTTTTATAATTTTATTTGTAAAATTTTGATAATTTCTACATATTTTACAGTTGTTAGACTTCTTCTCTTCATGATATACTAATACAACTAACATTTTTTGAGGAGATAACAGACATGCCTAATCATAGTAAATACAACAAAATTCTGGATGCTCTACAAGAATTATTAAAAAATAAAGATATACAGACAATTACTGTCAGCGAAATTGCTCAAACCGCCGGCATTGGAAAAGGAAGTATTTATTATTATTTTTCTTCTAAAGATGCAATTTTGGAAGCACTGATAGAGCGAAGCTATGAGCAGCCCATAGAAACTGCGAAAAATCTGGCAAAACAGACAACCATTTCTCCATTTACACGTATGGCGATGATTTATCAGGCATGTAGAAATTCTTCCTCTGAATTTCTTAGCCAGAGAAAAACATCCACCCCGAAAAGTGCACAGGAGCAGGCATATATACACCAAAAATATCTGACACACCTGATTTCCGAATTGAAGCCGGCACTAACTGAAATTATCCAACAGGGAATTGATAATGGAGAGATTCATTTTGACTATCCTTCTGCATTAGCAGAAATTTCACTAATTGTATTGTCAATAAAGCTTGACAATACCATCGCCCCATCCTCCCCAGAGGAAATTGAAGATACCATTTGCGGATGGATTTCCTTGCTTGAAAAAGGAACCGGCAACCCAGTAGGTTCTTTGAATTTTTTGACATCATTTCAGAAATAATGCCAGAGCATATTTGAAACTTATTATTAAAAAACACAGCAGAAAGTTTTTAGCTTCCAGCTGTGTTTTTCTTGTTTTTATCCCTGATAATACTCTCCGGAGAAGGCTGCATTTATCTCTGAAATCTCCCGGATACCCTTAATATAGTCGTCATACATATCCCATAAATCAATGTCACAATCATGTAATCCATCCTCATCAGGAATCCATCCTCATCAGGAATCCATTCTTTTATCAGTGCAATTCTTTCTTCCTTTGTGGTATCTTTAATTAAAATACTTTTCATTTGAACCTCCCTCTAATTCAAGTTTCTCATATGTCTGGCTGATAGCCAACGGTTCCCTGCTTCACACTGCAAGACTCCCCTTACTCAGTTCTTTTTCATTCAAATCAATAAACTGAATCTTTACGCCTTTCCCCTAAAGCGCTGTACGTTCTGTCTATTACAATTCACATTAATATTAATAACACTTTTTACAAGGTTCATATCCTTTCTTTTTTGCATCTTCTTCGGACATCTGATATGCCTTATCAGGGTTCATTCTTCCACAATTATTTTTGTTATGATACTTGCTTCCTGTCTCTGATATCCACACCATTACTGATTGCTTCTCGTTGTCTGTTGATTCAACCTGTGGCTCTGTTACCTTTTCTGTTGGTTCCGGCTCCGGTGTTGCTTTCTCAGTTGGTTTTGGAGTGGCAGTGGCTTTCTCAGTTGGCACCGGTGTTGGTGCAGATTCTTCCTTAAGCTGGCTATCTCCTGTAGCGTAATCTATCAGAACACCATCCTGACTATTATAAACAAATACATTAAATAGGATGCCTTCTCCATTATCTTCTACGGATTTTGCTTCCATAAGTACACCATCTGCAAGCAGGTTATCTCCCTCATAAACAGGTGTTACCCGATACATAACATGGTTATTTGTTTCCTTTACATAGTCAGCTACCATATTCTCAAACGGAAGCATGCCATCTACATTCATCGACCTTGTGCCTGTTATAAGATTCTTCTCATTGGCATTCTCCCCTGTTAACTGATAGCCGATTAAGTGACAACGATTGTATAAATAATTGCCATCTACGCAATCATATTTGACTGTATGCCAGCCGGAAGGCTTAACTTGTCCTATACTGCCTCTCTCCTCAGTTGGCATACTATCCTGTCCTATGCATGCATATGCTACTCCGCATCTGCCTAGAGAATCTAATTCACTATAAAATTCATAGGATGCTGTTGTAAGTTCATTATCAGCAAAATACGGTACATTATCATTTATGGCTGCATAAGCTGCATCAGCTGTGTTCTCCGGGATATCCGCTGATGTCACTGTAGTATCCGTTGATAATTGGATTTTTGAACCTTGAACTTTCTCTACTATAGTTGTTGCAGCAAGCTTCCCTGCTGGTACCGGTGTTGATTCTGTTGCAACTGGCTCTGTTGACTCAGGTGCGACCGGCTCTATTGACTCTGGTTCTGTTGCCGCTGGCTCTGTTGACTCTGGTGCAGCCGGCTCTGGTGTGTTTTTATCATCTGCTGTCTCTACTTTAACATTACTGCCTGTATTGGCTGTGTAAGCATCTTCAGACGCCGTTGAACAAGCTGTAAAGCACAACAATGCTGCCATAAATATTGGCAGCAGCCAGCTCCCCTCTCTGGACGCATGCTTTCTACGCTCCTCCCTCTGCTTAACAGATACTGTGTTTGCCTTCTTGTCCTTCATTTTTGAATACCTCCTTAGTAATTACTTTATGTGAAAAACCTTCAAAGTCTTCCGACGATATGATACTCCATTTTCCCTCAGCTAAAGGAATATCAAAATACATATCTGCAGGATAGGTTCTATTCCACCTAAATATGATGATCCTATTAATCCTGTCTGTATACTTTACTAACGACATATTTTCAACAAAACAATAAGCTTCTTCTGAAGCTTTGTCTAAGAACTCCTCATCAACCACGATATTTTCAGGCAGAGGCACTTCAAATTGCTTCGAAGAATATTCATTCATCCAAAGAATATTCCCCTCACATTCTTTCAATAAATGCTCCCGCAACACCTTATCCTGACTTTGCCTTCGATTATTGAACAGCATACCATTGTTATCGTCCAAAGGAATACAAACAATCATAACACTTCTTCTCCCTTCCTCATACATTTTTACTATGTATAATTATACTACAGATATCGTTATAAAGCAAAAAGAATTATTCATTATGACCAATATATCCTTCCCTACACGGCAAGGGGATGCAAAAAAGAACCTTCGGATTCTTCTATATTTACTAGCGTATTTTTGCAAATTGACTTTTCTGTGCATATTGCTTATACTGTAGCTATTAAAAAAACATTTGTAACTATTCAAAGTTAAAAAGCTACGTTTATTTTTTTGACAAACAGTTACTCCAAATAAAAAAGCTGTTGAAATAACAGAATGAGAGGCAGAAATGGATATCAGGTTACAGACAGAAAAAGAGATAGAATATAATTTTTACGAAAACATGATTGATGATTTTCCCGAAAATGAATTAAAACCATTAGATAAACTTAAGAAATTATACCAATCAGGGACTTATATCTGTTATGGTTTGTATGATGACATGAAATGTGTGGCATATGCTTACTTTTTGACAAATCCAAATGGAAAGATGAAGCTTCTTGATTATTTTGCAGTAAGTAAACAATGTCGTGGAAAAGGAATTGGAAAAGAATTCTTAGAGGCAGTACTCAAATGGGAGGGTGGTCAGACCTATGTAATGATAGAGGTAGAAAATCCGGCAGAGGCAACAAGCCCAAAAGAGAGAGAATTGCGCAATGGCAGAATTGCTTTTTATAAAAAATGTGGTATGCATATGACATCTGTATGTACAGAGGCATTTGAAGTACCCTATTGCATTATGGGAAATCATGAAAAGGTAGAGGAAGAAATGTTAAAAAAAGAGTACATGGATATCTATCACACCATGGCAGGATTGTCATGTGACAGAAAAGTAAGAGTGCTGTAAATGGCGAAAACAAGCGGTTTGCACTTCTTAATTGCATATAAAATTAAAAAATTTAAAAAAGTTTAAAAAAAAGCTTGCAATTTGTTCAAAGATGTAGTATTATAAACAAGTCGAAAGGACATGGCTCGTTGGTCAAGCGGTTAAGACGCCGCCCTCTCACGGCGGAAACAGGGGTTCGATTCCCCTACGAGCTGTTGACTGTTTAAGAACAGCCCAACCCAGGAAGAATCCTTAAAGTCAGTATTTATATGACTTTTAAGGATTTTTTTGTTATCTGGAAAATGGTGGGCGAAACTATTATCAACTATCTAGTATAGCGTCTCGAAAATACTATACTAGATAACACATAACAAAAAGAACGGCTTTTTCCGCCGCCCTTTCTGCCTTATTCATGTATTGGGGAAATCACAATATTTTCTGCACTGACTTCTGTTTTCCGTTTTATGATATCCTCGATTTTTGCTCTATCCTCATCGGAAAGATTTTCAGCATTCACCACAACATCTACGCTGTTTTCTGTGATACTTACCACCACTTCATCAAAGCCTTTTGCTTCTAAGAGCATTTCTGTTGCTGCTTCTTTTTCTGCGACTGTTGTAAGTGCCAGCATATCATCTATGGCATTCTGTTTCTGACTTTCATCAATATTTTCGTTATTGATAATCTCATTCAACAGTTCCTTGTTCTTTGCACGCACCTGTTCCCGCTCTAACCGTGCTTCTGCAATGAAGTCTGCCACTGCAGTCGTACCTGTTAATACTGCTTCGCCAGGTGTATCGTCCGCCTCTGCTGTTTCTTCTGTTTTTGTACTATCATTTGTGGTTAGGTCTAAATCATAGCTTTCAATTTCTTCTGTTACAACATCATCCTTAGCTTCTTCTGCCATACCTGATGTAGCTTCTGTTTCTGCGCTGGTAGTGTCAGATACCTGTGTAAACAGACTGTCATTTTCCGCTTCTATATCCTCCTCTGAAATATCCGTTATTACATCTTCCGTCAGAGAATCTTTTGAAGCTGCCGGTACACTGCCTTCGTCAAACTCATTTCCTGCAAAATGCAGATACCCGGCAATAGCAATCATAACAGCAAGTGTTGTAATCACTATCTGGTTTTTTTTCAGTAATCGTTTCATATATCCTCCTTCTCGCTGAAACATGTGGTGTTTAAGAGTCAGTCAGCTTCATTACTTTAATTTTATGTGCCTCAATATTAAATAATGCCATAATCGCATCAGAAATATTTTTTGCTGTCTGGCTGTTTCCACCACCCTCTGCTGCTACCAATACGCCTTCTATCTCTGGCTCTATCTCTTTTATCACATAAGGCGTTTCTCCAGCGTCAGTTTTATCGTACACCGTTTCCTCACGGATATTTTTCCCACTGCTTTTTCTTGACTGGGTTCCATCTATTTCTTCCTCAGTAGTACTATCTGTTTCCATATCCTGCAAAATCACTTTCTCTGAAGAACTTTTATAGGTAATCAGAACCTTCACCCTGCCAACACCATCCACCTGTCCTAATACATCCTCCAATTTCCGTTCCATGCTTTCTTTATCAGTAACTTCATTTTTCTCCACTGTTACTTTTTCTGTTTTTTTTGCAACATCTGTATCTTTCTGACCAGTAGGCCACGATATGACAAGCAAAATTGCTCCTACTAACCCTATCACCAGCAAATTCTCCTTACGACACAAATTTTTCAATTTTTCTTTTATGTCATCTCTCATTTGCCGCACCCCCTAACGAAACGAGATTTGCTCTGTCTGTACACCATATACATAAGCCAATTCCTCTTTGATTGCTTCACTCCTAAGATGACCACTTTCTTCGCATTCCACTGTTATGCCTATTATGTTTCCATATTCTTCCGAATCGCTGTCCATTTCTATTTCTGTAAATACACGTTCCACCTTCATACCGTATTTTTCTAAACGTTCAGCAATGTCTGTTTCAATTATTCCATAATAATTTGACAACACAGTTTCCTGTTGTTTCTCCTGAAAAAGTTCTGCACTGTCTAACATATCCTGCACTTCCTGCTCATAGGTACTAAAGGTACTTTTTATGTTTACCTCCTGTGCTTTTCCTGTTAAATCCATAAGTGGTGTAAAAAACGCCAGAATAAATACCAGTCCACTGTACAGCTTTACATATTTTTTATTGGCTGACTCTGGCAAAAGCTGCATAATTACTGTAACAAGCATTAGATAATAAATAATATTTTTGGCAAACTCCAATATATAATCCCGCATGATTCCACCTCTATTTTACAGCCATTCCAATAATACCAATGGAAAGCATAAACATCATCATTGTAATTGTGCAGGTCCTAAGAAGTAGCGCTGATGCTTTCGATGCTGAATCTACACAAGCTGTCATTCTTTTGTCTGACACCGGCTGAATGAATGCCGCAATCACTTTATATAAAAAAGTACAGACACCCAATTCTATCAACGGTGCCGCACAAATAAATATTAATATAATCATAGCAGCAACGCCAATCCCATTTTTCACTAAAAGAGCCGAACCTACAAACATATCCGCAACGGCTCCTGCTGTATTTCCAAAGCCAGGAATGGCACTTACTGTCTTACTAAGGGTTGTATTTTTAAAGGAATCCACCATCGGTGTAATCATTCCCTGTATTAACTGAAATCCACATACCACAGCTAAAAATGTTTTTAACAGCCACTGTATTCCATTTCCCAGCAATTCTACCAATTTAGTGATAAATTCCTCCTTACCTACACAATTCATCATGGAAAGTAACAGGTATACCTCTATCATTGGCAGGATGATTTGCTGTATCCCTGTTACCACTATCTCAATTACACCTAATATAAAAGGGTAAAACACAGATGCGGTGGAGGAAGCCCCCGTTACTGTAATACTCAAAAAATAAGCAGGTAATAATGCTTTCATGAATTCACAGACATTCAATACCACTTCGCATGCCGTCTGACTCATACGATCAAAGGATCGTAAAATCAACATACAAAATAATAAATACATAACAAGAAAGCTGATATCTGCAATTCCATGCTTATCAAACACATCCGATAACACAGAAAAAATGGCTGCACTGATTGCCAGAATAAGAATCGCTGCAATTTCATTCCGCCACTGCCCCATTTCATCTGCTGCCAGAGATAAACAACGTCCTAGAAAATCCTTAAAATCCATGGTATCTCCTGATATAAAGTCCATTACCAGGGTTTCAAAGTCTACATTTTCCTCTGCAAAAAAATCATCCAGCACCTGTTCAATTTCGTAAAAATCCATTTCTTCTACCATTTCCTGCTCCTGACTCACTTCTATAGCCAGCACCGGTAACGGCAAAAGCAATAGAAAACAAAGAATTATACAGCTACGAATTCTCGTTTTCATGTGAAAAGTTCTCCTATCATAGACAGCAAGGAATTTAGCACTGGCATACTTACTGCCAAAACCGATAATTTCCCAAATACCTCTATCTGGGAAGCAATATTTGAATGCCCGGTATCCTTACAGATTCCAGAACAAAATTCTGCTATATATGTAATACCAATGAGTTTAATCAGAGTGGTAATATAAACGTTATGAATGCTCATGTAATTTTGCAGAGTTTTTATAGTTTCTATTACCACCGACAGCTTCTTCATCGTATAAAATATAAGAATACAACCAGCTGCAATGGCTATATAGGTCGCATATTCATTTCGCACAGATTTCATCTGCAGGGCAAGAAGACATGCTGCCACCCCTACTGCTGCTATTTTTAAAACATCCATAAGGTGTTCTCCTTTCTATCTTTTTATGTTTTAGGCATTTGCAAAAGTAATAACCATCCGTAAATTACATCTTTACAACATAAACAAATCCTGAATACTTTCAAACAACTGGTATATATATGGGACAATCCAGAACAACACCAGTAACAATCCTGCAAGACTTGTTAAAAACGCCTGTTCTTCTCTGCCACTGTGCTTCAATACCTGACTGAGTACGGATACCAGTATACCAACTGCTGCGATTTTAAAAATAATATTGACGCTCACATCATTCCTCCTTTTACAGCATTAGCAATACAAAAAACAAACCACTCATCACTCCTAAGCTTCTGCAAAGTTTTACCTTGTCCCCAACACTTGCATACCCTTCTGATATCTCCATATCCAGCTGTTCCACATATAGCGTAAGTGCGGCTGCCTGCGTCTGGCTGTCCAAATATCCCATTTGCTCCCCTAGTCCGGATAACTGCTGCCTGTCCTTCTCAGACAAAGCTGTTTTTTTCAATTCCTTATGCACCTGTGTATCCCAAATTGACTGAAAAGATTGTCCATCTAATGATTCCAAAGCACGTCCGGCCTCCATAAATAATCTAGAAAAGGGTTGTCTGCACCGTTTGCTAATATGAAAAAATGCCTCAGAAAGAGGTGTTCTTGCATATTCCACCTCTCCCTTTAACATCAAAATTAGTTTTTTCATGTATTGAAGTTCCTTTACCCTGTCACTGTATTCTTTTCCTTTTAAGAAACCAAATACTGTGGTGGATAGCACAACCAGCAGTCCCCCCACTATTTTTAACATACTTTTTCCTGCAGACACATCGGTCTGCCATAGCTGTCAAATATTGCTTTGATGGTTCCAACCTGTTCCCTGTTCTCTAACACAATATAGCGCTCAAAAATACGCTCTGTTATCAATCGTTTTAGGTAAGGTTTCTCCATAATGTCTGCCATGGAACTGCCGTGTACTGTGGCAATCAATTTACATCCGCAATAAAGTACCGTTTCAATGGCTTCCATATCCTCATAGGAACCAATTTCATCTACTGCAATGACCTCCGGTGACATACTGCGAATCAGCATCATCATCCCTTCTTTTTTTGGGCAACCATCCATCACATCCGTACGTATCCCCAAGTCATTCTGCGGCACTCCAAGATAATTTCCGCCAATCTCTGACCGTTCATCTACCACCCCTACTGTCATACCTCTCCTTTTTCTGCTGCCATCAGAAAGCTGCCTTATCACATCTCTGAGAAGTGTTGTTTTTCCACAACCAGGAGGAGAAATAATTAAACTGTGACAAAATTCTTCTTCCTCAAACAAATACGGAAGTACCTGATCCGCACATCCTTTTATCTGATGAGCTACACGCACATTCATATATGATATGTACTTCAAATTTTTTACCTTTTCATCTTCCACAATTGTCCTACCTGCAAGTCCCACTCTATGACCTCCTTGAATTGTAATATAGCCTTGCCGAACCTCTGCTTCATATGCATATAGAGAATATTTTCCTACATATTCTAAAGTCTCTGCAATTTCTTCCCGAGTCACTATATGCCCGCCAGTCGCAGTTCCTGTCAACTCCCCACAAGATGTAAGAAAATATTCATTTCCCTTATAATGCACTAGAAGGGGACGACCTGGACGCAATCGAATCTCCTGAAGCTTATCATATTCCAAATCTGATGCCTGCAAAACTTTCCGCAGGGTTACAGCAAATATGCGAATCACTTCTTCTATTTTTTCCACCTTCATTCCTTTCCTTTCTGCCCCTAATCATATATATATGCGGGGGACAAGATTTTAGTACCAGTAAATGAACGCAAAAAAAGACGGATTTCTCCGCCTGCATTATTAGTACATTATTTTATTTGCCAACTATAGATTTCTATCGTATAATTGTTATAAATACAATGTTATTTATATCTTTTTAGAGCCAGACTGTACTGCACAGTCAATTGTGATGAAGGATGTTTGTTTACAATTATTTTTTACAGACAGAAAGCGAGGAAAAAATGGAGAAAATAGCTAGTTTTACAATCGATCACATTAAATTATTAAAGGGTGTATATGTATCCAGAAAAGATACAGTAGGTGCGGAAACTATCACAACTTTTGATATCCGTATGACCAAGCCAAATGAAGAACCTGTCATGAACACTGCAGAGATGCATACTATTGAACATCTTGCTGCTACTTATTTGAGAAATCATAAAGACTATGGTGGTAAAACCATTTACTTTGGACCAATGGGGTGCCGTACCGGTTTTTATCTATTATTAGCAGGAGATTATGAATCCAAAGATATTGTACCACTGCTCACAGATATGTTTATTTTTATTCGCGATTTCAAGGGTGATGTGCCAGGAGCAAGCGCCAAAGACTGCGGCAATTATTTAGACATGAATTTGCCAATGGCTAACTATCTTGCTAAGAGATTTTTAGAGGACGTATTGCAGGATATTTCAGAAAGAAATCTTATTTACCCACAATAAAGCAAGATGGGGGACTTACTTTGCAGTGCTGGATTGGAGACGTAGTATATCTTATTTTCCAATCCGCACGCATCGTATCATTAGGTAGCAAACAGTTACACCTTCAAATAATTCCCATTCTCTTTTAACCAGTTATCATATTCTTTATAATTTGGCATAATGCTTTCTACATATGCCCAGTATTCCTTTGAATGATTCATATATTTCAAATGACACATTTCATGTACCACTACATAATCCAACACTTCCTTAGGAGCCATCATTAACCGCCAGTTAAAATTCAAATTCCGCTTACTGCTGCAACTGCCAAATCTGGTCTTTTGATCCTTGATGCGCACTGTCTCTACTGTTTCCCCTAACAATTGACAGTAATGTTTTACTCTGCTCTTAATCAGTTTTTTCGCATTTTCTTTATACCAATACACTAATAAATACTGAAGCACTGTCTGTTCTGTAGAAGGCGTATGTATCTCTATTGCATTTTCTTCAAGCTGTATCCATGCATTTTCTTCCTCATGAACTACTAAATGTAAAGGATAATTTTTCCCAAGGAAAGGTATTTCTGTTCCTTCTTCATACACCTTGTCCAGATGACAGCTCTGACGATCTGCAATCCATTCTGTTTTTTCTTTAATCCATTTTGACTTCTGTTTCACAAATTCTTCTATTTTATAAAGTGGCATCTGCTCCGGTACTTTGACTACCACCTTGCCATCTGGATAAATGGACAGTTCCATTGTTTTTCGTTTACTTCTCCTTATTTCATAAGAAATACGTTCTGTTCCCGTCTCTAATTGATACATAGCTACCTCAATTCTAACAAATTATCAATCCACAACATCATACTCTAAATTATTTTTCACTACTTCTTCTAAACATCATGATTTTAATATACAAACAAATCCCAAACACAACATTCCATTATTTTACTTAACACATAAAAAGCCTCGGAAACCACTAACAATGATTTCCGAGACTTTACATATGTATATCTTCTCAGATTAGTCTCCGATTGGATTACCATTTCCATCTGTATCAATCTTGCCGCAAAGAATCAAAACACCTTCAATAAATCCCCAGATTTCGATACCTGCTACAACAAATACACCTAATACTATACAACTTAATACAAATCCAAGAATTGTAGCTACCAACTGAATTACAGCCTTCTTTGTATAACCTAAATAGAAGTTATGCACACCAAAGCAACCTAAAAAGATACCAAGTAAACCTGCCACAATTTTAGATTTTGAGCCTGCTACTGCTGTCTGTTTCGCAGAACTTCCACAGGAAAGACATACTTCACTGTTTGGCATAAGCTGGTTACCACAATGGTAGCAATGATTTTTTCCCATTCCAACTTTAGTACCACAACTTACACAAACCACTGCATCTGGATTTGTAATCTCTGTACCACAATTTCTACAATACATATTAGAAATCCTCCTTCTTTTTTACACTAACATTCCAATTATACACTATTTTCTCTCAAATTACCAGACATTATTTTACTTTTTTTTGCAAAAGCACCTCTTTTACATAAGAAAGTGCTTTTTCTTCCCCTTCTTCTGCCAGCATTTTCAACACTCGCTCTAACTGTGCTCTTGTGTCAGGGTGAAGAATTGCATATTGTTTTCCCCTTTCATAATATGCCAAAGGGCAGGCATCCGTATAATTCTCTTTATTATACACTTTTGAAGCAGCAATACGGTCACAAATCATTTCCGCCACATAGCGTTCCGGCATGCGCATTCCCTGCATGCCCTTTTCCACTCCTGTACCATAATCAATCCAGTATTCATAATGATGACGATTTCTGCCCTTATGATGCAGCCAGGACAAAGACACGCCTGTTGCTTCTCTTTCCGCATTATTCGGACTTCTTGTTCCCTGATAATACCTGCACCCCTGCAAAAATTCAGTGGGAGAATATTTTGACATATCATGCAACATTCCCTGCTTATATAATCCTATACGGAAACAATACTTCGCAACCAATATTTTATGCTTAGTAATGGTACAAAAATGAGACCATGCTTTCATTTGATTTATGACCTCCTACTTTATCATAACGCTTCACAATTTATTTTGCATGTGCCAGTAGCATAAGAATACTACGAGGATTTACTTCTACTTCCTTCTGCCCTGGTAACAATTCTTCTTCATCAAGAAATATATCTTCTACAGCCTCACCCAGACTGGTATCCACAATCTTTTTCCAACGCAATCCCTTTGGCAGATTGGGCAATGCAAACGTCTGCGGCTCCCAATGCATATTAAAGGCACTATAAAAGAACCCGTTATCATCTTCTTTACTGTAGCGGTTACAATAAAGAATACCAAGTATTCTGCTCTCCGGCTCAAACTGGTGGGACCATGCTAACTGGCTATGATAAGAAACATCCGGATACCCACATGCTTTGTAATCATCTGCCCGGATACTTTCAGAAGGATGAAAGATTTGCGCCTGCAACCGGAATTGTACAAGTTTTTTCACCAGTTCAATACGGTTTTTATTCTTTTCTGCCAGTTTCCAATCCAACCAATTGATCTCATTATCCTGACAGTAAGAATTGTTATTTCCTTTTTTGGTTGCACCAAATTCATCACCACTTAATAAAAGTGGTGTTCCCTGCGCAGTAAATAACATCACTAACGCGTTTCTATACAGTTTATCCCTTAATTCTTTTACTGTCTTTTTTCTGCTTGGTCCTTCTGTACCACAGTTCCAGCTAAATTCATACATACCGCCATCCCGATTGCCTTCTTTGTTGGCTTCATTATGCTTACGATTATAGGTGAATACGTCCTGTAAAGTAAATCCATCATGATTCGCCATATAATGTACATTAGCAATCCTGCCAGGAGCTTGTCTACTGGCAAATGCAAACCCGGCTGTATGACCGGCATCTCCCTTTAAGAAACAACGGGCATGTATCAGAAAATCATTGGTGGAGGATGCTACGTGGCAAAAACTCTGTCCATCATCTGGATAAATAATATTCTCCGGAACACTCTCAGCAATCAATTTTGTAGTTCCTAAGAAAGGATCTGTAGCAAGTGCAGCAATTGGAATATTATCACCATAGAAACGGAAACCATCAATATGATATTCCCTCACCCAGTATTTTATACAATCAATCATCATAGACTGTCCACATAATTTATCAAAATTAATTTCCATAATGACTTCTATTCCTGCCTGATGCAGTGCATAGACCATGTCTTTACATTCTGCCACAGGATTTTTTACCGCAAATGCAGCTTTTGGTGCAAAATAGTTGCCTGCCCCAAAGCCCCAATAGTTAATTTTTTGTTCCGGCTTACTTTCACTTAATGACGGTTCCTGAAAAGGAGTAAACTTCTGATACACCGGCATACTTTCTGCAAATTCATACATCGGCATTATCTGTAGCTGCTTTACCCCCAGTTCCTTTAGATATGGAATTTTTTCAATCACACCTAAAAAAGTTCCTTTATGTTTTACCTTAGAGGAACGATGCATTGTAAATCCTCTGATATGAATCTTATAAAAAAAGGATTCTGAAAACGGAATGGCAAGAGGAACTTCTTCCTGCGTCGGTACCTGCGGAATACGACACCTGATATTCTCATTTTCCTCTTCTCCCCATTTTTCCCTGCCAATAATCTGATAGGCATATGGATCCGGGATTATCTTTCCATCAATGCAAAAATTATAGTCAAATTGGCTATTATCAAAATTCTCTATCTGAATGGCACCTATATTTCCAAAACACCATTCTTTTGGGATTATGATTCTCTCCACCTCATTGCCATTCTTCTGATTATACAACACCAGTTCACAGGAAGACAACTGCCCTGTCCGGTTGCACGGAATTGTTACCGCAAAATTTGTGCTGTTTTTCAACATTGACACTCCGAGAGGCTGTAATAATCCTTTTGCTGCTTTCCATTCATTTTTCTTCATGCAATCTCCATTCCACCGCTTTAGCGGCATTAAAATCCAGTAATCTACTTTTGTGTAACGCAATGGAACTACAGCTGCGATTTCTTTTATAAATTTGGCTTTACCACTCTTGGGCGATAACCATGTTCCTCTAATGCGCAGATAATCTCATTCTTATGCTCTGTACCGAATGCTTCCAATGTGATACGCAATTCCACCTGTGCATTTCGGTTAGTTGTTACAAACTGATTATGTTCTAATTTGATTACATTTCCCTGATGCTCTGCAAGTACACCAGATACTCTGTTCAACTCACCCGGCTTATCCGGTAACAATACGGATACGGTAAAGATACGATCCCTTGCAATCAATCCATGCTGTACAATAGATGACATGGTGATTACATCCATATTTCCACCACTTAAGATAGAAACGATCTTTTTGTCCTTTACATTTAACTGCTTCAAAGCAGCCACTGTAAGAAGTCCTGAATTCTCTACAACCATTTTATGATTTTCTACCATATCCAAAAAGGCCACAATCAAATCTTCATCCGGTACGGTAATAATTTCATCCAGATTTTTCTGGATATAAGGGAAAATATTACTTCCTGGCGTCTTAACTGCAGTACCATCTGCAATGGTATTCACTGTTGGAAGGGTTACTACTTTTCCTTCCTTCAAGGATTCCTGCATACAATTTGCACCAGCAGGCTCCACACCAATTACTTTAATCTTTGGATTTAAAAGTTTTGCCAGTGTGGATACTCCCGTTGCCAATCCGCCTCCACCAATTGGAACAAGAATATAATCTACCAATGGCAATTCCTTGAATATTTCCATTGCAATGGTTCCCTGACCGGTAGCCACTGTCAAATCATCAAATGGATGGATAAAAGTGTATCCGTGCTTATCTGCTAATTCGTATGCATACTGACATGCTTCATCGTACACATCTCCATATAATACAACCTCTGCACCGTAACTCTTTGTACGGTTTACCTTCATAAGAGGTGTAGTGGTTGGCATAACAATCACAGCTTTTGCTCCATAACATTTTGCCGCATATGCCACACCCTGGGCATGGTTACCTGCTGATGCTGTAATTAATCCTTTGCCACGTTCTTCATCTGTCAGTGTGCTAATCTTGTAGTAGGCACCTCTTACCTTATATGCTCCGGTAAATTGCATATTTTCCGGCTTCAAATATACTTTATTCCCAGTCTTCTGGCTGAAATAATCACTATATACTAATTTTGTCTCTGATGTTACTCTCCGAACAACCTCGGAAGCTTCCTCAAATTTCTCTAATGTCAACATTTTTTTACACCTTTCTGTCTATTCCTGCTCGTAACTGTTCAGTATCCTCATAGTTACTCCTGCTCACTGTCTTCTTCCTTGTCGTAGTTAAACAATGCATCTACGAACTGGTCGGAATCAAATTTTTCTAAATCGTCAATGGATTCACCAACACCAATGTATTTTACCGGAATGGCCAACTCTGACTGGATTGCTACTGCAATACCACCTTTGGCAGTACCATCCATTTTGGTCAATACAATACCTGTCAAGTTGGTTACTTCCTGAAATTGTCTTGCCTGCTCTAAAGCATTCTGTCCCGTTGCAGCATCCAATACAACTAATGTTTCTCTGTAGGCTTCCGGATATTCCTTATCAATAATACGATTGATTTTGCGAAGCTCCT
>JBGVIB010000131.1:0-9559 GCA_045122835.1 Lachnospiraceae bacterium | reverse complement strand
AATGTCTTAGTCGGACGAGGCTAATTTATTAGCCTTTAGGAGATTAGTTCACCGGAACGTTGGCTCGGTCTGCGTGGAACCTTCTGCACCTGTCACCGGCGTCCGGGTAGAGACTATGACTAGACCCACAAACCAGAATTTGCATCACTAGCGCACAAGTAACCAATACCTCTATAAATTAAAAGCGAGAAGCGCCCCACGTTTCCTGCCTTGATTCACAAAACCCAGATAGAAAGGAGAATCCACATGTCACAGCAATCATCATCCCTTACAAAAGCCCACACCCTAATCCACAACCTGCGCAATGAAAACGCCAGCGCACTATTGTTAGTAGCTGACATTTTATACGGCGTAGTACTCCTCTTTGAAAGTTTTATGCCAATCGGAATGCTGTTTGCCATAGTAAACATTTATAATTGTCTGATTATGGAGGTAGAAGCTACCACTTTTTGCAGGAACACAATATACGGTACACAACGCTCCGAGGAGAACCGTATTGCAACAGTGGGGGAGATATGCAGTTATTTTCCGGTGGATAGGAATGCACTGCGAAAAGCACAGTATACACAAATAACAAAAATCATCTGCATGCAGTTGATTGCCACTGTAATCGGTATGAGTCTTGTATTTCCGCTGGCGGATATCGGTCGAATTCTTGCAGTATTGGGCGTATTGGTTCTTAGTATGCTGGCAGCAGGCATATATCGTGTGGAGCGAGGAATGAGAAGATGAAAACGAAAAGTTAAAAATTGTGCAATTATAAAGAAAATGATTTGTGTAAAAAGAAAATATTGTAAAAACGTATGTAATAATTGCACAAAAAAGAAAGTGAAATTTACGTTATAATAACGAAAAAGTAAAATAAGGGTTGCCATTTTTTCTCATTACATGTACACTAATAACTGTAATGAAAACGTTACCGAAAACGATACCGATAACGTTATACAATCTTTTTTAATTAATTAGGAGGGTTTAAATTATGAAGAAGAAAATTGTTTCAATGATGCTCGTAATGAGTATGGCAGCATCTGCAATGGCAGGCTGTGGCGGCGGTTCCGATGATGGGGGGAAAACAGACGCAACAAAAAAACCAGCAGCTACTGAAGACAGTAGTAAGACATCAGATGATGATGCTGCAACTGAGGACAACAAGACAGAAGCATCAGGAAGTGTATATTACTTAAACTTTAAACCAGAACAGGATCAGCAGTGGCAGGATTTAGCAAAAGCTTATACAGAGGAAACAGGTGTAACTGTAACTGTATTAACTGCAGCATCTGGTACATACGAAGATACATTAAAATCTGAGCTTGCAAAGGACGAGGCTCCTACTTTGTTCCAGGTAAATGGTCCAGTAGGTTTAGCAACATGGAAAGATTACTGCTTAGATTTAAAAGATACAGAACTTTACTCACATGTAAAGAGCGATGATTTCGTATTAAAAGAAGGCGAAGAAGTAAAAGGTATTGCATATGTTATTGAAACATATGGTTTGATTTACAACAAGACAGCATTAGAAGCATACTGCAAAATGGATAATGCAAAGGTTACATCTATTGACCAGATTAATAACTTTGAGACATTAAAGGCAGTTGCTGAGGATATTCAGGCTCGTAAAGATGAATTAAGCGAAGCAAGTGGATATGAAATTCAAGGTGCATTCTCTTCAGCAGGTATGGATTCATCTTCTGACTGGAGATTCAAAACTCACTTAGCAAACTTACCAATCTACTATGAATATCAGGCAGATGGCATCAGCTCTACAGATGCAATCAAGGGAACATTCTTAGATAACTACAAGAATATCTGGGATTTATATATCAACAACTCTACTTGTGAGCCATCTATGATTGCAACAAAGACTGGTGATGATTCTACAGCAGAATTCGCACTTGGTAATGCAGTATTCTACCAGAATGGTACATGGGCTTACCAGAATATCGTTGATGCCGGCTTATTAACAGATGATGATATCGCCATGATGCCAATCTACGTTGGTGCAGAGGGAGAAGAGAATCAGGGACTTTGTACAGGTTCTGAGAACTACTGGTGTATTAACAGCCAGGCTTCCGAAGAAGATATCCAGGCAACAAAGGACTTCTTAAATTGGGTTGTTACAAGTGACACAGGACGTGATGCTGTGGCAAATAAAATGGGATTTGATACACCATTTGATACCTTTGCAGACGGTTATACAGCAAACAACGTATTTATCAAGAATTCAAACGAATACATTGCAGCTGGTAAGACACCTGTTTCATGGAACTTCTCTACTATTCCTTCTGAAACATGGAAAGATGGTGTAGGTAGTGCCTTAACAGAGTACGCTCAGGGTACAGGTGATTGGGATGCAGTTAAGAAAGCATTCGTTGACGGATGGGCTGAAGAAGTTGCAGCAACTGCTAACTAATATATTTATCTGAATGCGATATTTGAGGGATATATAAAGTTTAATAAGTAAATCTGGGCAGTCCGGCTGCCCGGATTTTTTAAGAAAGGAAATTATTATGGAGAAAGCGATAAAAAGATATTTTCCCATTTTTGCATTGCCAACATTCTTGGCATTTATTATCGGTTTTATAGTTCCTTTTATTATGGGTGTCTACTTATCATTCTGTAAATTTACAACCGTTAAAGATGCAAAATTCACAGGAATTAGCAACTATTTAAAGATATTTACAGATGCATCTTTTGTCCATTCGTTATGGTATACAGCATTATTTACAATTGCATCCGTTCTTACTATTAACGTGTTGGCATTTGTGATTGCGATGCTTTTAACAAAGGGAATTAAGGGAACTAATATTTTCCGTACCGTATTTTTTATGCCTAACTTAATCGGTGGTATCGTATTAGGTTATATCTGGCAGATGATTTTAAATGGTATTCTTGCTAATTTTGGAAGAACATTAGTTTATAATGAATGGTATGGTTTTGTTGGTTTGTTGATTCTTATGAACTGGCAGCAGGTTGGTTACATGATGATTATCTATATTTCTGGTATTCAGAATATTCCGGGAGAATTAATTGAAGCTGCAAAGATCGATGGTGCTACTTCAGGCCAGGTATTGAAGCATGTTACCTTACCAATGGTAATGCCATCCATCACAATTTGTACATTTTTAACATTGACAAACAGCTTTAAGTTATTTGATCAGAACTTAGCATTGACAGCTGGTAATCCATCTAACAAGTCTGAAATGTTAGCACTTAATATTTACAATACGTTCTATGGACGTAATGGATGGGAAGGTGTTGGACAGGCGAAGGCAGTTGTATTCTTTATTCTGGTAGCAGTGATTGCATTGTTACAGAATTATCTGACCAGAAGTAAGGAGGTGCAGCAGTAATGGCAAAGAAAAACAAAGAAGACCAGGTAAGTGCAGTAAGAAGAGCCCGCCATGGTGGAGTTCTTACCGTAATATTCAGTTTGATTTCAATTGTATATGTGTTACCAATTTTAATGGTACTTATGAATTCATTCAAAAAGAAAGCCTTTATTAACAGGTATCCATTCAAGCTTGGAACAGGCAAAATGTTTGTAGGCTTGGAAAACTACGTTGAAGGTATTAGGAAGATTGATTTCTTCAAGGCATTTGGATATTCGTTGTTTATTACAGTGTGTTCTGTTGCAGTGATTATTCTGCTTACTTCCATGTTTGCATGGTATATCAGCAGAGTAAATAACAAGTTCACTAAGATTATGTATATGCTGTGTCTTTTCTCAATGATTGTACCATTCCAGATGGTTATGTTTACCTTATCAAAATTGGCAAACATGCTGAAATTAGGTAATCCGGTAGGTATTATTATAGTGTATTTAGGATTTGGAGCCGGTCTGGCTGTCTTCATGTTCTGTGGGTTTGTTAAGAGCATTCCTCTTGAGATTGAAGAAGCAGCCATGATTGACGGATGTAATCCAATCCAGACATATTTCAGAGTGGTATTCCCGATTCTGAAACCAACAGCTATTACCGTTGCCATCTTACAAGCAATGTGGATTTGGAACGACTATCTGTTACCATATCTGGTACTGGATATCAAAGAATACAAAACCATTCCAATTGCCATTCAGTATCTGAAAGGTGGATATGGTTCTATTGACTGGGGTGCAATGATGGCGATGCTTGTACTTGCCATTATTCCAATTATTGTTTTCTATATGGCATGTCAGAAGAGCATTATTGAAGGTGTTGTTTCTGGTGCAGTAAAGGGTTAATTTCTTTTTAGAAGGTGAAGTATTTTCCTAAAAGCCTGCCTGATTCCAGGCAGGCTTTTATATACCAGGAGGATACAACAGTTTATTGTAAAGTAAAGTATAGTATAGTGTTGGAAGCAAAGACAAGGTATTGGACGTGGTTGAGAGAATGGTTACGATAAAAGATATTGCAAAAGAATCTGGTTATTCCGTAAGTACTGTGTCAAGAGTACTGAATCATAGAACGGACGTAAGTCCGGAAGCAAAGCAAAGAATTGAAAGAATAGTTGCTCAATATAATTTTGTGCCGAACAACAACGCAAAGCAGTTAAAGCAGACTGCAAGCCGCACAATCGGTGTGATTGTAAAAGGAACCAGTAACGTGTTGTTTCATGGAATTGTGGAATCCATCCAAAAAAATGTGGAAAAAACCACATATACAACAGATATCTGCTATCTGGACGAAGAGGAAAATGAAGTAGAGCAGGCAATTATGATGTGTCGCGAAAGAAAGCCTATGGGGATTTTGTTTCTGGGGGGAAACGTAACCTATTTTGAGAAAAGTTTTTCGAAAGTGACGGTACCCTGTGTGATATTGACAAACCAGTCAGATGAGCTGGATAGTCCTAATTTGTCCAGTGTATCTACCGATGACAGAATGGCATCAAAGGCAGCTGTTGACTATTTGATTGAAAGTGGTCATAGAGAAATTGGAATTTTAGGCGGCGACTGGAAGCGTTCTGATATCAGCAGACTCAGATATGAGGGCGGTCTTATGAGCTTTAAGGAACACGGTCTGGAATTTCGCGTAGAAACTAGATATCAGCCAAGCCGTTTTTCTTATGATAACGCTTATCAGGCAATGAAATGTCTGATAGAGAAAGCTCCGGATATCACGGCAGTATTTGCCATGAGTGATGTAACTGCCATTGGCGCAATAAGGGCTTTGCGGGATATGGGCTATCGGGTACCAGAAGACATATCCGTGATGGGGTTTGATGGAATAGAACTGGCAGAATATTATAATCCCAAGCTTACTACCATCAAACAACAGCATGAAGGGCTGGCCAAAAGAGGTCTTGAGATTTTATTGAAAATGGTTGATCTGAATATGGAAGCGGTTCACGAAGTGATTCCTTTTACATTCCAGGAGGGAGAGAGCGTGAAAAAAATATAAGCAGGCATTTGCCTGCTTATATTTTTTATATACTGAAAATCACAACAATTTATTGTGGAATATTGTAATTTCTCGTAACTATAAAATATCTTTCGTCACATTCTTAAGCCATTTGTAAGACCGATATCGCATAAAACTCAATGGTATCTTAATAATTTCATCACTAAGCAACAGCATATACACTACAATAACCGGAAGCTTCAGTAAGAAAGCACCGATACAGCCAAGGACAATGGCAACACCCCACAGAGTAGAAGCGTCTAACAACAGACCAAATCTGGTATCTCCGCCGGCACGGAAAATACCTACAATCAATGTAGTGTTAATGGATTGTGCGATTACAAAATAAGCCATCACAAACATCATAGAAGAAAGGTAATCCCTTGCAGTAGGGGTAAGTACCAGAAAATTAAGAAGCACAGGTCTGGCAATCAGAATAACAAGAGCACCCAGAATGCCGGTGATAACGCTTAGCTGCACAAATTTCCTGCCAAAGACACGGGCATGGTCAAGTTTTCCTTCTCCAATCGCTTTCCCAATCATAATAGCAGCAGCATTGGCCATGCCAAGCCCGATTACCATAGCAAGCTGTCTTGCAACCTGTGCAGAGGAATTTGCAGCAGTTGCTGCACTTCCTAAATGCCCTAAAATAGCGGAAATGGCAGATACTCCCGTTCCCCATGCCAGCTCATTGAACACAACAGGCATAGAAAATTGTAGGAAATCCTTCAAAATCACAGAATCCTTTGCAACCAAATCCTGAAGCTGAAAGCGGAATACTTTATTGCATTTTCTGTCATAAAAAATTACTATAAGAAGCTCCAACACTCTGGCAACGCAGGTACCAATTGCCGCACCTTGTACACCTAATTGAAGTGGTGTAAAAATCAGCAGGTAATTGGCAATAATATTTATAAACAAAGAACAAAGATAAACAATGGTTGCAATTTTTACACGCTCCATGCTTCTCATGGTATTCAGGTAAACCATGGTAATTGCAGACAGCACATAAGAAAAGCTGACAACCCGAAGATAGCTGACGCCTTCTTTAATTACTTCTGGATCATTTGAAAATATGTGCATAATGGATTCTGTTAGTAATAGAGTGACAAGCATAAATAAAGCACTGACAACCACTGCGAATTTTATTTCAATCCCAAATATCTTGTGGATGGTCTTCATATCCTTTTTTCCCCAATATTGTGCAATCAGTACGGAGGCTCCGGAGGTTAATCCGAATAAAATCAGATTTAAAATAAAGTAAACCTGGCTGCCAAGGGAGGCACCAGACAACGTTTTTTCACCGATTTTTCCAAGCATAATCACATCCGTGGAGGAGATTCCTACATTAATTAAGTTCTGTATCGCCATAGGTAGAACCAGTATGGATACATTTTTGTAAAAGGTTTTATTGTCTATCATAAAATATCTTGCTCCTTTTTAAATTCTAAAGGAAACGATATCATATTTTGGAGAAAAGGTAAAGAAAGGAACAGATTTTCTGAAACCAGGAGAGTTTATACAAATAGGTATTGAACAATCACACCAACTATGTTTAAATAAATTGGAGACAGGAAGTTGTAAAAAGACATCGCATGTATCTTCCTCTTGATTTTATTGCAGAAAATCAATACAATAGTAATGTCATATCGTAATATATTTTTATATATAGATAGCAAACAGCGAATAAGGGAGGAAAATTGTGGCATTAACAAAGGAGATATTATTTTTAGATCCGGTATTTAAGGAAATGCTCTGGGGCGGCAATCGGATGCGTGAGGAATTTGGCTATGAGATTCCAGGGGAGCAGACTGGCGAATGCTGGGCGGTGAGTGCTCATCCTAACGGAGATGGGACCATTAAGAACGGCAGGTTTCAGGGACAGCATTTAAGTGAAGTATATAAAAATCACAAGGAACTATTTGGTAATCCGGATAGTGATACTTTTCCATTATTGACAAAAATCATTGACGCAAAAGAAGATTTAAGCATACAAGTACATCCGGATGATGAATATGCAAAGGTTCATGAACACGGTTCTTTAGGAAAAACAGAAAGTTGGTATATTTTAGACTGTGACAAGGATGCAACTATTGTAATCGGACATAATGCAAAGACAAGAGAAGAGTTAAGAGAAATGATAGAAGGCCAGAAATGGTCTGAACTGATTCGGGAAATTCCCATTAAGAAAGGCGATTTCCTACAGATTAATCCGGGAACGGTACATGCCATAAAGGGGGGAACGCTGCTTTTAGAGTCCCAGCAGAACAGCGATATCACCTACCGGGTGTATGATTATGACCGTCTGCAGAATGGCAAACCAAGGGAGCTTCACAAGGAACAAAGTATGGAAGTGATTATGGTTCCCCATGTGGATTATAGGGTAGAAAAGCAGGCAGGAACGGATGCAACAGAAGAATTGTTAGTGGATTGTTCTTATTATAAAGTATGGAAATTCCAGGTTACAGACACAAAGGACTATGAAATGGCAGAGGCATTTCAGATCGTCAGCATAATTGAAGGCTCCGGTAATGTGGAGGGATATGCAGTAAAAAAGGGCGATCATTTCATTATACCATATCAGTATGGAACAGTTCACATGGAAGGGCAGATGGAAATGATAGTATCCAGCCCGGCAGAGAAGAAAGGATAGAATGCAAATGTTAAGAACAAAAATAAAAGGAGTCACTGTGGCAATTGTCATGGGGCTGTTGACAGTAGGAAATATACATACAGAGGCGGCGGGAGGTGTCTCCTCAGATCAGGCAGTGGACATGCAGTTAAACACACCGGTGAGTGGCACGCTTTCTGGGGAAAACAGCAGTGAATGGTATTTATTTCAGACAGGACCAGAGGAGTCTTATTATGTGTTTCAGACAGACTGCAATTCTGCTACAGGTGTAGAATTTGCGTTGTATTCCGATGACAGTGAGGAAAATGAAGCTCTGGGCATGGTTGTGGGAGGAAATAGCAGCCTGTCCCGCACGGTAAAGCTCAATCCGGCTGATACATATTATATATGTATGACAAATGAGGAAGAAAAAGTAAATGGACAGTACTCTCTTTCTGTAAAGGAAGTGAAAGATGATGTGTCTGACACTGCAGAGGAAGCTAGATGGACAATTTATGACAGTGCTACTACCGGCACATTAGAGGTTACGGGAGACCGTGACGTATATAAGCTGAAAACGGGAAGGAAAGATATACCTTTACGTGCAGTGTTTAAGAATCTTACCTCTAACAGCCAGCTTAACTTTGCTATTTATCGGGCAAGTGACTTAGAGGATAGTCAGATAGTGGCAAAAGGACAGAATGTAAGTAAGGGAGCTTCTAAATACTATGAAGTGATGTTGAAGAAAAACACAATATACTATGTTGTGGTAGATGGCAATGATAGTGGAACGTATGAATTTTACTTTGAAAATTTATATGAAAAGCTGGCGCCGGCAAAGACAAAGGTAAAAGCATCTTCTTCCAGAAAAAAAGCAGTATTGTCATGGAATCGGATGGACTATGTCCATGCATATGAGGTATATGTATCTACCTATAAAAAAGGCGGATACCGGTTGTTATCTACTATCAGCAGTGGTTATATTACATCAAAAACTACCTCTACTTTGAAGAAAGGCACTTATTACTTTAAGGTTTGTGGTGTTGCTACTGTGGATGTTGCGGGTACCGGTGATAGAAGTACATTCAGAACAGCATATTCTACACCGAAAAAAGTGGTAATTAAATAACACAATGTAAAGCGTATTCCGGTTTTGGAATGCGCTTTTGTTTTGGTTAAAAAAGTAATAAGTAATGGAATTAGTAATATATACAAAAAATAACTGATATTCTAAGCAGTTTCAACAAAAGAGTGATTTTACACAAAAAACTGTTGCAAAGTTTGGTGAAAATTGTGTATAATGATGAAGTATTAATCAAATATATTATGAAAGTGAGGGAAAATGTTGAAAATTAAAAAGAGGTTTTCAAATCGCTTACTAAGCGTATTTCTTTCTCTGGCATTAGTAGTCAGCCTATTGCCGGGTGGATTTAGTTTAGTAGCAGAGGCTGCTGAAACAGGCAGCATGTATGTTACATTACATTTCAACAACAGCTCATGGGAATGGGCATCTCCGGCAATTCAGTATTGGAATGGAACTCCAGAGTTATCAGATGCGGGAGAAACCGTTGCA